>JAFGHN010000151.1 GCA_016930115.1 Spirochaetales bacterium
CGTATGAGCCCATCGGCCATGAAATCTCTGCTCAAAGGATACATATCCACATTGTTGATTGTTGTATCATCTATCGCGAGGATTACTATCGCCTCGTGTTCGGGTACTGACGGCGTTGTCTGCAGCAGTACGTCATACAGGCGCCACTCGAAGTTTCGAATGCCGGCAAAACTGAGTCCGAATATCACCACGCCGACGATTATCGGAATGAAATAGCCGATGTATTTTTTCATACCACCTCAATCTTATTTGTACTCTGATCGTAAACTGTGTACACTATAGCTATGTTATCTCAATATTACTTGAAAACTGCAGGTAAATGCCAGGAGAAATACATGACAAAACGGTCTTTGTCGGTGTTAACGGTGCTTTTCATCATGTTGTGCGCCCAGTACGGATTTGCGCAATCAAATGAGCTGCTCGATGCTCTCCTGGGCGAGGAGCGGGCGACGTTGGGAAACGCGACGTACCTTGTTTTTCTCGCCGCCGGTGTTGCTGTGGACGACTGGTCCGTGGACAAGGTCGTTGAGGAACTCCGGTCAAGGGATTGGGGTTACGAGAAAGCGGATGCGCAGACAGAAGTAGATCTGGGATCGCTTTCGTTCCTGATTATGAAAACCTTTGACATGAAGGGAGGGATCATGTACTCGCTGTTTCCGGGCAGGCGATACGCCGCCCGTGAGTTCGAGTATCTTGGGTTTGTTCCCGGCTTTGCCGGTCCGGGGAGGATCTTGACCGGCCAGGAGGTCACCCACATACTCGGACGCGCTCTCGATTATCTCGGTGAGCGGGAGGTAACAAGGTGAAAAGATACATACTCCTTTGCCTTATCGCACTTCTGCCGGCGGTTACAGGCGTTTTTGCCGATGCCGCGATTGACTACGGTGGCGCGTTGTCCAACCGCACCGGAATCACACTGACAGACGAGACCACGCTTTCCCAGGGCAACGGACTTTCGTTCTGGTTTACCGCCCAGGGTGTGTCGACAGGATTTACCTTCCGCGCCGGGTACACCTTTGTTTATGACGGAGAGGCAGACCCGCAAGTGACGCATTTGCCGGACATTCAGACGCTCAACCTGTACGGCAACTACCCGGTGAGCACTCTCGGTTTGAGCAGGTTCAGGTTCGATCTGGGGCGGCTCCGCTTTTATGATCATTCACGGTATGTCATCGATCAGAACCTTGACGGGATTCGGTTTGGTTTCTTCTATCCAAAGGCGTCCGTCCAGGCGTCTGTCGGAACGAGCATGCTGCCCAACAAGAGTTCAAATCCGCTGGTTCTCTCAAAGGCGGACGTAACGGACCTCACGGAAGAATCGGTATTCATGGGGTCGCCAAGGGTAGTCGGGTTCCTGGAGGCGGTGTTCACCGACATATTCAAACAGGAGCTCACGCTTTCTGCGGGCTTTCAGGAAGACCTTCGCTATCTGTTTGCACCGCGGAGCCAATCTCTGGTTACCGAAGGTCAGGAGGTTTTCGAACCTGAAGCCGGCGGCCTCGTAGACACCCAATATGCGGGTGTGGGGGTTCGGGGCAATATAACCGGCGGCCTTTTCTACAGCACCTTCTTTACGTTGAGCACCGGTCGTACTCTGAGCTATCTGACGGACACCGGTGCAGTATCCGGTGCCTACGCTTACACGCCGATAATCTCGGGCGCCGGTGGCGCGTCTTTGAACCTCTACCTACCGGCGGTGATGAGCTCGGCGGCCGAGGTGAAGGTTCTCTTGTCAACCGGCGACGGCTCGGAGGCGAGAACTTCCTTCTATGAAGACAGCCGGACGGCTACGCCGGCTCTTTTTATCCCGATAACCGCAAAACCTCTTTCATTTGTGCTTGCGCCTTCCCTCGGCAACCTGGTGACGGCGGGAGCTTCCTACTCACTCAAGCCGTTGTCGTGGCTCGAAAGTTTCACCTTTGGGGACAAGCTGCAGGCATCGGTCAATTTCAGCTCATTCTGGAAGTACAAAAACGGTCCGGTCTCCTTCAGCGTTCCCAATACCGCGTCCGAAAAGGCGTATATAGGGACCGAGGCGGATATCGCGCTGTCTTTTAGACCGTTTTCAGATTTGGGAGTATCCCTGACGGGTGGTTTGTTCATACCGAACGGCGCGAGCGGCGGACCGTACGATGCCGTCGGCGCGACCGGAACCGTGACCAAACTGGAATTATCGGCTTCCTTCAGTTTCTAGAAAAATAAGTGGTATATTTTGAAAAGAATGTTATGAGAACGGATTAACATGAGGAGGATTCTCAATGAAGAGGTTCTTGTTCTTCATCCTGATGATAGCGATAGCAATTCCGATATTTGCTCAAAATGCCACGATCGAAAGGATTTCCGGTAAGGTCGAGTATCTTGTGCCCGGCGGGGTATGGACCTCCGCTCGGGTGGGGGACATCATCCCGTTGGGAGCAACTATATCGACGGGGTTCAAGTCCTCGGCGGTTCTTGCGGTGGGCGGTTCGGAGATCTCCGTTTTAGCGCTTACGCGTATGAGCATAGAGGACCTGACTGAAACGAGCGATTCGGTAACCACGAGTTTGAATTTGCGCACCGGTAAGGTGCGCGCGTCGGTGAGATCGACCGAGGGTAAGTCGACGGATTTCACGTTACGCAGCCCCGTATCCACCGCGGCGGTGCGCGGAACCGAGTTCATTTTTGACGGGTACCGGCTCGAGGTCATCGAGGGTATCGTCACCTTTCTCAACAGACTAAATGAGTCCACGCTGGTGCAGGGTGGAAATGCAAGCGAAACAAACGGTGATGATTCACCGAGCTATCCCGAGGACAATCAGCAGAACAATTCCACGGTCACGACGGACACTTCAGGGACACCCGCGGGTACCGGATATACCGGCGCAGGCACCACGGGAAACCTGGTGATCGTAATCGGATCGTAGGAGGGAATGAATATGATAGGAAACAAAGTACGATTCGGCATACTTGCCCTGGCCGCGGTTCTTTTTGCCTCTTGCGCCGCTGGAACGTTGGTAGATTCGCCTACCGGCAGCATCAGTTTTGCGTTTCCGAAGAGCGTGCTTTCCCGGGGAGTCGACGAGGAATATCAGGTTGCGATCTATTACGGACTCGATCAGTACGATGCCGCACCTTCGATCTCGGATAACGAAATGACCTTCAGCGGGATACCGACGGGCGATGTGAGGATTATCGTTGCGAAGGGCATCAAAGAAGACGGTTTCTTTTACACGGACAAGTACGGTCAGCTTTTTATCACGATAGTGGCCGGCGACAACGGCCCGTACGACCTCGATCTTGAGAATTCCGAGTTTAAGTGGGAGGACGTACTCAAGGGCGAGGACGTAAATGGATTGGCAGAGCTTGACGATGTTCTCTACGTATCCACCGCGGACACTTTGAAAAAGGTAACCTACATCGCTGGTGCATTAACTGCTGACGCAGGACCTGAGGTGCCACCCGAAATGGCCGTGAACTCGGTTTCAGTCGGCAAAGTGTATGAAGACGGGGTGGTGAAGCCACAGGTATGGGTGAACGGGACCTGGACTGCGGCAGCGGCCGGTGGCGGCATCATGCCCTGGGTGGGCAGTGGTCTTGACCCTGATTTTGCGAGCGGATTTGGTAATCCTTTAAACCGGGAAGGGGAAATCGCCGCAGACTTTGAGGTCACTTACTCCGGCGCCTTTGAAGTCCCCGGAGAAAAAGGTTTGGCTTTGATATTCCAACGCGACGGCGGTATGGGTGGTGTCTACCTCACCGAATCTGACTTCTCGGCACCCCGCGACGAATGGGACGATTGGCCGTGGATTGTCGACGAAATCAACTTCGCCGAGCTGTTGTCTGACGTCGTGGAAGAAGGCACCGAGTTCATCAGAGATATCAAAGTGAGCCCGGAATTTTCGGCCGCGTATATCGTTACTTCCATCCTGACGATGAAAATCTCTGAGGATTTTATTTCCGGTGATATCGTTTTCGATTCGGCCGACGCGATTTTGAATTCCAATGCTGTCGCGTTTGCGCCGTACCTTGGATCTAGTGTGGTTTGCATGGAACTGAGTGGAAGCGGCGACGGCGAGACCATATACGTCGGCACCGAGAACGGGCTCTACTCGGGCTTGGCTTCATCCGAGAGCGGAGAGTTCTTTGAAGGGAGCCCCACTCTCGTCAGTGGGACCGGAGGCTATTTTATCAGTCTTATTTCCGTATCCCCTCCCGATGGAGATTTTGTTGCCTTCACGGCGCGTCGCGGCACAAACCCGGATCTGCTTATTATTGTCGACACTGAATCGGATGCAATTGTCGATTTCAGAGGTCTACAGGGGCTTCCCGGGACGAGACTGTCCAACCTTGTATGGCTTGACGGCAACATACTCGCCGTATCCGGAGATCACGGGTTGACGGTGATGGACGCGTCCCAGCTGTTCTAACAGGGTTCGCAAAAACAAGCGGCCGGAAACCGGGGACTCCCGGTTTCCGGCCTTTTCTTTCTTCCAGGTAACGGCGGGCGCCGCAGACGCTCCGCCGGTGTGGTCGTTCTTTGCCTTACTGACGGTGAGTTAAAACCTGAATTGCAAACTCACATCCGCCGCAGCCGACGCGGACGCAGTGTTATAAGAGCCGAAGAATATCAGGCTGAACTTGCCGAATTGGAGCTCGAATCCTCCGGCCGGAATAAAGGAGAGATCGGTGATCGTGTGTTCGGCTACAGGGTCCGTACCGCTGACTTCGATGGGAGCATCAACCCCGTTGTCCATCGTGATGGTCAGGCCGTTGATTCCCGCGATATAGGATGTCCACTGTTGCCATGCTCCAAAGCGGAGAAACGGGACAAAAAACCCGAGTTTTTTGGA
>JAFGHN010000152.1 GCA_016930115.1 Spirochaetales bacterium
AGCTTCACTTTCACCGAAGTACTGCGGCGTCTGCACGGGGACCGCCTGAGACCGGGTCGCCGCACCCGTCGCAGCCTGCGGGGCAGACTGAGCTACGGTAGGCGTTGTGGCCGGCGCGATAGCCACCGCAGCAGCCGCTGCACTGTTGGCGCCTGCACTTGTGGCGCCGGTCCGGGTTGAGGCTGCCGGCGACGTCTGCGCAGGCGAGGCTGCGGCGGCTTGCGTCGAGGGAGCCGTCACAGGCTTCGGTATCGGTTGCGGCGCGGGCTCGGGTTTCTTTGTTACCACAGGCTCAGGCCTCACTTCGGGCGGCGGCGTTTCGATTACCGGCGGCAGAATCGTCCGCGGTTCGGGTTTGTGGAGAATTACTTCCACGACGAGCTCGGGATAATCTACCGGCTCGGCGGGGTTCAGTAGTTCCAATCTCGCCGTGGCGGCAAAAACGCCTGCGTAAAGCAACAAAGCGATTGCCGTCGAAACAGCAAGTCTCTCTTTATCCGTCTGTACCATGGTTAACGGTTGACCGTATCCTCTCTCAGCTTAAGGCTCACGTTTGAGAATCCATTTTTCCTCAGTATATCGAGCACCCTGATCATCAACTCGTAAGATATGTTTTCATCTCCCTCGATGATCACCGATTCTATTCCTTCTCTTTGCTCCGCGGAAAAATTGCCGAGAGCACCATCCAGCTCCTCAAGTGAATAGCCATCACGATTCAGATATATCACCTCTTCCGGTGTGATACTCACCAGCAATTCGATATCCTTCATTACTACTGTTTCTGTCGTCGTTGAGGTAGGAAGTGCGAGTTTGATTCCGGGTCCCATGACAAATGTACTTGTCACCATAAAAAATACTACGAGCTGGAACACCACGTCTATCATCGGTATGAGATCGACTCTGGCTTCGGGGGTCAGGCGGCGGCGAAAACGCATTTACTCGCCTCCGCTCTTCAGAAGAAGCACAAGCTCGCTCACCCGGTTCTCCAGCCTGATGATGATGTGATTCACCTTGCTCACCAGGCTGTTGTAGAAGATGATTGCCGGAACGGCCACTACAATGCCCGCGGCTGTTGTGAGCAGCGCTTCCGCAATGCCGTTTGCCAAGGCGGTAGGATCGCCACCCCCGACAGCCTGGCCCAGGACGCCAAAGGCTTCGATATTGCCGGTCACGGTCCCGAGCAGGCCGAGAAGCGGCGCGATATGGGCAACCGTGCCGAGGGCGGGCAGGAATCTTTCCAGGTTCGGGATTTCCAGATTTGCGGCGTTCATAATCGATTCTTTGATTTCAGCTTCAGAAAACTGCCGGTGATCTATACCGACTTTCATGAGATTAGTAATAGGTGTCGGGTTGTTGTCGCAAATGCTCGCCGCTTCTTCATAGTGTCCTTTTTCCAGCGCAACGCGCAAGCGGCTGATCATTTTTTCTTCATCAACCCGTATCCTTCTGAAATATATAAGCCGCTCCACGATAATAACCGCAGCAACCAAAGACAGAGCGACAATAATTCCCATGATAACGCCGCCCTTCTGAAACAACTCTATCATTCAAGCCTCCTACAGCGAGATGTTCGTCCCAAGGTATGCGTGAAAACCGGGTGCCTCGTAAGGCGCCCAGTATGTTCTTCCTTCCGGTATCAGCGGCGACAGCGGATCGGATAGGTCCAGATTCAGCCTGACACTCTCGCTCAACCGGTAAAACGCCGAGAGCGTCAATTCCGGTATATGCGAATATGCCTGAGACAGCGGAACCCGCACATCGAGGGCGGCTCCAAAGGTATCCTCAGGCTGCCTGTATGCCATACCCGCGATCAACCGGTGAGCAGGCTCGAAGGGATGGTCGCCGATGAACCTTCCATCCCACGACAATGAGAGCGTGAAGGCCCGTTCAATACTGTAGCTCACCCCCAAACCCGTCTGCAACGACAGAATTTCGGTAGCAGGCGCAAAGCCGAATAACCCGGTAACAGGCGAGTAATCCTGGTTCACCTGCCGCACGCGATCGTAATACTTGAAGTCGACGTCGGCCGCAACGAACAGGCTCCCGAGCAGACGTATCTGTGTATCTGCATACGCAAACCAGCCGTACTCGGCATCCGGAGTGTCCGGTAAGTCCGTAAACCGATACTCATCACGCAAATCGGCGTATGACGGAAACTCGACAAAATAGCCGCCACCCACCTCAAGTGCAAAGGAATCCGAAGGATACCAGAGACCCCTCGCAGAGAAGGGAAAGAGAAAATCGGCCAATCCGATCCAGGAAACCCCGGCGGCCAGCTCAAAGGAAAGCACCTCGTTTACCTTAATGGTAGGAGAGAGCGTGAGCTCCAGATTGTGAAACGCTGTTTGCGGGTTCAGCAGCGTATAACCGATCATCGTTTCAAAATCGATATAACGCGTCGTAAGCTCGATACCTGCCTGCGCGCCTAAATCGAGCTCCGCGCTCAGCTGTGGATCTGTCGATGCGAGTATCTGCTGATCATAACCGGCGCGGACGGAACCCTTTAAAAGCAAATTCTCCAAAGCCGGATATTCTATTCCGCCTTCGCCGAATACCCGTCTGTGTGTAAGCGATTCATACTCACCTCTCTGCTGGAGCCCCTCGGCAGATTCGGTGATGCCGGCATGCACGTGGATGTCGACTTTGCCGGAGGTATACGAGACGTTGCCTTCAAGCAGATCCTCACTGTGATAGAACCCCGAGCCGGCCGAACGGAGGCCGTATCCGTCGATCTTATCGTGATAAAATCGAAGATCGAACCGCGGATCCGGTCCCAGACGGTAGAGTGTCAGGTCCCCTCGTATATGGCTCATCGATCCTACGGCTATCTCTCCCTCGCTGAAAATGTTCACCGGTCTTTGCCCGCGAACGACACCGGTGGAAGTCAACGCAAGCTGGTCAGGGTAAGGGATATCAAACCGTTCTTCCGGCAGAAAAATCTCCTCCGCCTGCGGCAGCGGTATGTTTATCTCCGGCAGAAGCTGTACATCCTCTTCGGGTATTACCGCGCTGATCTCTTCCACCTGCAAGTCTTCCACCTCAAGGAGCGTCGGCGGGAGTATTATCCCCGGCTCCTCCGGCTCGGCATCCTGACCAAGAAGCGGAAAGGAGGCAAATATGAAGAACATCGCCAGTGCCGGAAGTCCCGGGGTGCGCAGCTTCGCAAGCAGTCGCGACTCCACCCTATCCATTGTTACCTCCAAGTAAGGTCCTTCCTTCGTCAACCCAGGGGGATGAAGGGAACAGCGATTCGATTCTATCCACCAGTTTTCGAGCGTCATCTCTGTTACCCGAGATAACCGCCATTTCCGCCGCCTTATACAGCGCCTGAGCCGACAAATCCCTGTCGTCCGGATAGGTCACAACGGTCTGGAGAAACGACTGTGCCGCTTTCTGAAGCTCATTCTTCCGATAGTAGTACTCACCGTACAGATAATACGCCTTGGCAGCGTACTCGGGATCTGCATCGACATAACTGATTAATTCGTCGAGAAGCTCCGGGGCAAGGTTCTGTTTTGACCCGCTCTTGTAAATATAGACCCTAGCAAGCTCATGCATCGCCGCGCGACCTTCCCTCGTATTCGGGCCATTTCTGCTTATTATCGCGGAAAGCTCGGCCTCACGATCACCCTGTCCAAGTATCAAGAATCGGATTTTCTCTGATTGAAGCTCCGCTGATGCCGCCTTTGCCTCTTCAGGATAGAGTGCTATGAGCTCACCATAGTAATTCAGCGCTTTTCTGAAATCCCCGCTCTCTTCATACACCTCGGCCGTGCGGAGCAATGAATCTGCCCTGAAAGCGCTTTCTTCATGACTCTCTATAAGTTTTTCCCAGAGCAGGACAGCCCTGAACGGTTCACCGGATTCATATGCTGCAAGACCGCCCCAGTAGAGCGCGGCGTCGTAGAGAGTGCCGCTTGGAAACCGGATCCTGTATTCGTAAAACGCATCCCGTGCATCGGCATAGCGGCCCGCCGCAAAAAGCAATTCTCCCCTGCGATACATGCCTTCTTCAGCGAGCGGGCTGAGCGGAAAAACCTCCAGCAATTCCAGATATTTTTCAACACCAACATCAAGTTGATCGAGGGCCGCCATAACACCCGCATATTCATAAAGCGCGTCATCGGATAGCTCCGATACCGGCTCCTGGAGGTAGATGTTTTCGAACAGAATAGCCGCCTCGTTCTTTTTGCCTTGCTGAAAGAGAGTCTTTGCATACATGAAGTCGCCTTTTATCTGCAAAGGCGGATCGGCATGGGCAGACATTTTCAGCAGATAGGTTGCGGCCTGATTATACCTGCCTTGAACGTAGGCGCACCACCCCGCGAGATAGGCCGCGCGCGCTTGCAGTTCGTGGTCAGGTGCACCGTCGACCAACGCGGCAAAATCAACTTCCGCCGCCGGATAGTCTCCGCTGCGATAGTAAGTCCATCCCCTGTAGAAAAGTATATACGGATAGATCAGAAGCAAATCCGCGTTTTGGACCTGAGCGAGCGTGACACCCGAAAGTGTTTCTTCCGCCCTTGCGTACTCCATCTGTGAAATGTAGGCCAGCCCAAGCATATAGCGGACCAGCAGTGAATACGGCGAGGCGGCATCCGCGAATGGTCCCATCTTCATGACTGCTTCGGCCTCCGGGATCACTCTCTTGAAATCACCAAGCCTGAAATACAATTTTATGAAATCCATCCGGGCCCGATAATCGTCCGGCACAAGCGGAAGGTATTCTCCAAGGGTGCCAACCGCGGTTCTCAATTCGCCTCTCTCTTTGTGGAGGATCGACTTAAACAGCAGGAACCTGCTGGTGAGTGCACCGCCGCGGGCGGTCCCGAGAACGCCATCTATGAGATCGATAGCTCCGCTGATATCCTTGAGGCGGTAAGAAGCGTATGCTTTTTGATACGCAGCCTCCGCATAGGTATCAGCTTCTCCAAACTCGGTCAGAAAACGCG
Source organism: Spirochaetales bacterium (assembly GCA_016930115.1). Lineage (GTDB taxonomy): Bacteria > Spirochaetota > Spirochaetia > ARS1246 > ARS1246 > JAFGHN01. Next base: position 4,953 of record JAFGHN010000152.1, read on the forward strand.
AAAAAACCGTGGACGCCTGTTCCCATTGTCCGGATTGCAGATGTATTGTCCCGATTTTGTAGAGGACCAGCTCTCGCCTATCGTTGGAATAAGCGAGAAAGGATTGCAGATAATCCATGGCCTCTTGCCGGTCCCCTTTTGCCAGCTCTATCTCGGACAGATAGAGCGGCACGATTCCGGATATCTCAATGCGGTCACGCATATTCCATATACGTTGGAAGTAGGAGCGCGCGAGATCCGGCTTATTGAGCATGAAATTCTCGATGCCGATACGCAGCCAGAACTCAGCGAGAATCTCCCCATAGCCGGCAAGCACGGTTTCGGCGTCAAGCACTATCTGCTGCAACTCTTCGTCGTTTCCCACTTTTCGGTAATAGACAAACAACCGCTGGAATGCGATGGACGATATTTCAGGGGGTGCATCGGTGAGAAGATTGTATAGCTCCCGCGCTTCGTCAAACCGCTCGAGGTTCCAGAACGCCTCCGCCCGGTAGAGCCGGGTCCGTTGTACCTGTGAAAGGTCGAGTTCCGCCTCGCGCGATTTGTCGGTTATCACGAGGGCTTTTTCATACAGGCCCTCTTTGACGCAAAGTGAAGCGAGAAAGACCAGCGCTTCCGCCCGGTAGTCGGCTTCCGGTGCTTCGGCAAGCAGTTGCTCGACTATATCGATCGCGGCGGCGAACCTTCCCAAGTTCGTCTCACAGAAAGCGAGATACATCCTTGCCTGGCCGAGAAGACTCGGTTCGCCCCCTTCGAGATAACGACGCAAAGAGGCGGCTGCCCGGTCAAAATCGCCCTTGTTGTATTCGATAACGCCGATCCAAAAAGGCACAAAAGCGATAAATTGCGTCGACTTGTATCTCTCTTCTATCTTTATGAACAGTGAGAGCGCTTCATCCTGATCGCCAAGCCTGAAAAAACAGACCGCACGTCTGAATTGTACATCGGAGATCAGTGATGACCGTGGATACTCGGAAACCAGCAGATCGTATCTTGAGAGCGCTATCGAGTATTCCCGAAGCCTGAATCTGCTTTCCGCTTCCTGGAAAAGCTCAACATCGCTCTTTTGGGCATGCAACGGCGATACAAGAACGACCAGCCAGATCATCAAAAAACAGTGCAATCCTGCGTTTCGTCGGGGTTTTTGCACGCTTCCACCTCGAAAAATCGACATAATAAGCAAAGGGTATATCAGTGCTGTTTAAAATTCAACGTCGGCGGAGCGTAGGTCTCCGGTACCGACAGCCTTACCAGGTGGGTGTGGTCCGTTGCATAGCGACTTTCAAGCGATTCGATGCTTGTCTCGGCGTTTCTCTCCATCACGACAATCTGAAATGCCCCCTGTTCATCGAAATGCGGGAAGAGAACAACGAGATGAACATGCTGTTTGAGTACCGGACTCGCACCGTAATCACTATTAACCGACCCTATATAAAAGTGGCCGGGCTCTGTAACTGCCAGAAAGAAAAGCACCAATTTGAGATCGCGGACACGGTAGCCCACATCTTCAAAATAATCAAAAAAAGGCACGGATCTCACATCTGCAGCTTCTGGATTGACAACGCCGCCGGTATCAAGCGAAAGCATCGTCGCCGCAAGATTTCTCGACCAATCAAGCCCGAAATACGGATCTCTGTACTGCTCGTAATTCTCGCTCCAGGCTGTGCCGCGCAAACCGGGATGTTTGAGCCTGAGCGACTCGATGGAAAGCAGTTTTCCCGTTCGTTGCTGATACAGACCGTCAATCACCCACTTCGCAAATCCTGAGCAGTTAAGTCCCTTCTCCGGATTGAGAGCCAGGCTATCGATGTATCGATACGCGCCGTCTTCATCGATGGCTCCGTCATCGGAATCGCGTAGATCCTTGAGCTCTGCGCGCAGGCTTTCGATCATAGAGCGGGTAAGGGAGTCCTCAGGGCGCTGTTTGAACGGAAACAGCAGTTCCCAATCAACCTGCGAGCGGGTCAATTCGACAATTTTCGAGAACGGTTCGACGGATATTTGTTCAACCGATAACGGCAAAACCACTCCCTTGTAAAGCAACGCGTCAAGAAGGTAAACGTCCATGAGAGAACGCCGGCCTGCGGGCCGGATGCGGACAAAGCTTCCGGGTTCACTGCGGATAAACACCTTTATCTGGGAGAAGGCCCCGTCTTCCCAGTCCCGTCTGATGACGTAACTCCCGCGGCTGTAAAGAGGATAGTCGCCTTCCTCCTCATTCGTAAACAGAAGGTAGATGGAGTCGTTCTGGCTCAACATCTGCATAGAAACAGTGGAACTTTCCCCGAATTGGCTCTCCACTACCGGGCTGAACGCAAGAATTTCATTTCGCGGCGCAAAGATAAGGTCACGGTACTTTGAACGCACTTCATAGTTTTCAGGTGGGGGCGACCCTGTGATTGCAGGAAGAGAAAAAGCTTCGACTACGGCGACCATACATATGCAAAAAACACTGAGAGCGCCGCGGATCTGCAAAATCATAACACTCCTTTTCGGCACGGGCACGGGATACTGCTATCATTCATTATCGACAGGAATGCAATTCCCCATCAACGGTTTGAACGCCGGTCTTGATCACCCTCTTTGGTATCTGCAAGACGGATAGCGCGTGTTTTCTGCAGCAACATAATCAGTTCGCTCCGCAACGCCATATAGAGGGCCTTCTTATCCTGTTCCGTCCCGGTGAACTCCTGCCAGATGAGCTTACGTGCCCCGGCGACGGTGTAGCCCTTTTCGTACAGCAGATAGCGGAGTCTGAACAGAATCTGAAGATCCGCCCAGCTGTACCGCCGGTGGCCGTTTAAGTCTTTGCGAGGCGCCAGCAACGGAATCTCCCGCTCCCAGTACCGCAGGACATAAGGTTTGACACCGATAAACTTGCACACTTCCCGGATCTGAAATCCGTCCATCCTGTTTTATCGTCCCCGCAGGTCGATCGAGATCGGTACCAGATCCATCTTATACTCGCGACGCAGGCTGTTTTCGAGATATGAAACCCAGCTTGCGGGGAAGCCTTTCACTTTATTCACGAAGAGAGCGAACTTGAGCGGATGAAAGCTGACTTGAGCGAGATACTTCACGCGATATCGTTTTTTCCCGTACGGAGGGGGATGCCGCTCTATCAATATCCGAAGCGTCTGATTGAGCTCATGAGCCGCCAGCTGCCGCCCGAGCTGCCGGCGAACGCGCACGGTGGTTGATAACAGCTTATCAAGACCGGTATTTTCGTGGGCTGATACCGGGACAATCGGCGCAAAGTCAAGCTGCGGGAAAAGAAATCTGGTGCGGTCAGACACCGCATTCAGCGCATTCGGAATTTTACTCATGACATCCCACTTGCTCAGCACAACAATGACGCCACGGCCGCGTTTGACAATCTGATCCGCAATTTTCTTGTCCTGGTCGGTGACACCCTCCTGCGAATCAATCATCAGAAATACTACATCGGCCCTGTCAATGCTCGAAATGGCTCGTGATACCGAATAGTACTCAACCGCTTCCTCAACAGATCTTTTTTTTCTGATACCGGCGGTATCGAGGATGGTGAAGTTATTACCCGAATACACGAACGAGCCTTCAAGCACATCCCTCGTGGTACCAGGCGTGTCGGACACGATGGCCCGGTCGAACCCTAGCAGCGTGTTCAGGAGCGTGGATTTTCCGGTGTTCGGCTTGCCGAGTATGGTGATACAGATTTCTTCTCGCGATGCATATTGGCCTTCTTCAGCCTCAACGGTTTCCGGAGGCAACAGCTCGAACAGCGAATGAAGAAGAAGATCGATATTGCGCCCGTGCTCGGCTGAAATAGGAATGACTTGCCTGAAACCAAGCGAATAGTACTCCCAGACGGCGTTGTCACGAAGAGCGCTGTCCGTCTTGTTTACCACCAGGACTATCTTATCCGCGAACCGTCGCAATCTCCCGATGAACTCTTCATCTTCCGGCGTCAACTGGGTCACGTCGACAAGCAACAAGACAACATCCGCGTCCTCGATAGTCCGGAGGCTCCTCTGCGAAACGAGTGCAGCGATGTCCTCGCCGTCACTGCTATAGCCGCCGGTGTCTATAAGGATGATATCCCGGTTGTTGATTGTACAGGCGGCTTCCACGGTATCCCGGGTCACTCCCGGTGCGGCATCTGTAATTGAGCGGCGGCCGCCGGCAATCCTGTTGAACAAGGTTGACTTGCCGACGTTCGGCCGGCCGACAATCGCGACGCGAGGAAGTGAATTACGCCGTGACGATGTCGAAGCGTTCATGCATCCAATTATTCACATAATTGTCGATCTCAACAACCGAGCGCATCTCCGAGATCGTACCGACAAGCTCTTCGGCATCCCAAATCGATACCGTACGAATGATCTTCTTGACTTCGGGTATCGAAAAAGCGCTCATGCTGAGACCGTCGAGCCCCAACCCAAGGAGTATGACCGTCGCTATCGGGTCGCCGGCCATTTCTCCACACATATGCGCCGGAATTCCGGCGGCGTGGGCGTAATCAACAACAACCTTGATGAGACGCAGTACCCCCGGATGAAACGGTTCATAGAGATAAGCGATACGCTCGTTACCGCGGTCAACGGCGATAGTATACTGAATGAGATCATTGGTGCCGATTGAAAAGAAGTTGACCTGCTTGGCAAGAATGTCCGATGTCAACGCTGCGGACGGAGTTTCAACCATAATACCGACAGGTATGTTCTCGGCAAAATCGATACCGTCTCTCCTGAGCGAGTCTTTTGCATTTTCAAGAGCTTCCAATGCCTTTTCCAGCTCTTCGACACCCGAAATCATCGGAAACATGATTTGAAGGTTTCCATAGACAGACGCCCGAAGCAGAGCGCGCAGCTGGCTCAGGAAAATGTCACCCCTCGAGAGGCAGAAACGTATCGCACGCCATCCGAGGATTGGATTAGCTTCTTTAATATCCTTTATTCCCGCCAGTGTTTTGTCGCCACCAAGGTCGAGAGTTCGGATGGTGACTTTCTTCCCCCCCATCGCCTTCAACACGCGGCTGTATGCATCGTACTGCTCATCCTCGGAAGGCAAGGCATTTGACCGGAGGAAAAGAAACTCGGACCTGAACAATCCTATCCCGTCAGCGCCGTGCGAAAGAGCCGACTCCGTTTCTTCGGGCACCTCGATATTCGCCATCAGTTTTATCAGTTTACCGTCTTTGCTTTCTGCCGGAAGGTCGTTAAGCGTAAGCAATTCGATCTCGCGCGCATGGTAAACCCGCAAGCTGTCCCGGTATCTTCTTTTAGTCGCTGCGTCGGGTTTAACGATAACAATACCCTTGTTACCGTCGACGATGACCTCATCACCGGTCCGCACCTCTTGAGTGATCTCAGAGAGACCAAGAACTGCGGGAATCTCGAAAGCCCGTGCAAGAATAGCGGTGTGGGATGTTTTGCCTCCCGCGTCCATCGCGATACCTTTCACTTTGCCCTTGTAAAGAGCAAGAGCATCCGAAGGCAGCAGATTGTGGGTGACAAGAATCACCTCGCTTTCCAGATCGACAAGGGATATTCTTTCAGTGAAGAGAAGGTGATTCAACACGCGTTTGGAGACATCGCGAATATCGAGCACTCGTTCCTTCAAGTAGACATCATCCGACGATTCAAGTCGTCGGACCAGGTTGTCTATCTCTTCGAGAAGTATCCATTCAACGTTCTTCAGATCCTTTTCGAGGTTTCTCTCTATGTTTCCTGTAAACTCAGGATCTTCCAGCATAAGAATGTGAGAATCGAGAAATCGGCTTTGATCCTCCACCTTACCGTTGGTGCTCGTCTCCTTCAGCGCGAGGAGCTCATCCCTCGCCCGGGCGGTTGCTTCACCGAAGCGTTTTTTCTCGGATTTGACTTCCACCTTGCCGATAGTGTATTTCGGCACTTTGATAGTCTCATCGTGATAGTAGAAAACGACTCCGATTGCGATACCAGGCGAAGCGGAAATTCCTGTCAGTGTCTTCATGCTGTCCTTTTACCTGTACCTATACAATACCACAATAAGGCGCTGCATTTCAGCCGGATTTACGGAAAAGTATCAACTCACGGGAAACGATACCGTGCAAACTGAAGCTTCAATGTATCCGGAAGAGAGTATTCGCTTCATACCATATGGAGTTTCAAAAGCGCTGTCAAATAATGTTGAGTTTATGCCGAAATTGACTGTATGGGACGGAAAAAATCCTCCATCGGTTGCTTGTTCTGGACCGCCCTGGTCTTACTCGTGCTCGTCATTTTCCTTTTCAACAAGAGCACCATAGAATCGGTGGTTGAAAAAACGGGGCTTCTCACCTATCTCAAACGCGACAAGAAACCGGAATCCGAGATAGTGGTGAAGCGAACCGACCAACCGTCCGGAGAGACAACCGTTGCTCCGCAGGCCGAGCCCGATACTTCACCGGAACCGGTACCCGGACGCACGTTGGAGCCGGATGCGATGCCGGCCCCGGATTCTCCCGCGGTCGTCGTTGTTGAAGAACCGTCAGATGAAGAATCCAGCGAAGCGCCGGAGCCTAGTCGTAAACTGCGCAGATCCCGCGTATTTTTCGTGCAGGTTGACGACGGCGGGAAGGTGGCGCTCAAGGGGGTGGTCCGTCCGGTTTACTATATCGACTCACCGCTTACGGATACCCTACGGTCTCTCTTGAGCGGGCTTTCAGCGGATGATGTCCGTAGCGGTCTCCTTTCGCTTGTCCCGGCGGGCACGGAACTGCGTGGCATCTCGATACGAGGCGATACGGCGTACATAGATTTCAACGAATCCTTCCGTTTCAATTCCTTCGGCAGTGAAGGATATAAGTCACAGCTCCAGCAGATCGTATTCACCGCGACGGAGTTTCAGACAGTCAAATCGGTGCAATTTCTAGTGAACGGCGAGCGCATCTCCTATTTGGGACCCGAAAGTCCCTATATCGGCGACCCACTGTCAAGAGAATCCCTCTAGGGTCTTCGTCGCTTCATCTATGAGCCGTACTGTTGCGGCCCAGTTTTCGGTTTGTACGCGGTCAACCAGAAAGAAAAACTCCCGGTTGCCCTTCCGTCCCGCAATCGGCGATGGTACCACCGAATGCGTGTACACCCCTTCTGCCGCGAGACTTTGCGCAAGGCCTGTGAGAACGGATCGTATATCGGACATTCTTTCGAGCACGCCGTCAAAGGAACTGTCGTCTTTCGGCCATTCGAATTGCGGCTTGGCAAGGACGAGCGCTTTCTTATCCAAGGTAAGGTCAATGACACGCGCCGCGGCTTTTTTCAACGATCTGAATGAAATGTCCGCTACCGCAACATCCGGAGCCGGAACAAGCGAAGCTGTGCGCATGATGTTGGTTCTTTCGTGAACAGATATCCTGGCATCCATTCTCAGGCGGTAGGCCAACTGGTTAATCCCGACGTCGACTGCGTGGACGTGTGCCGCGCCGTGCTGCAAAAGGCAGTCCGTAAAGCCGCCGGTGGATGAACCTGCGTCAAGTACCACCTTTCCTTCAACGGCAAAGTCCGTGCGCTCCAACGCGTATTCGAGTTTTTCACCGCCCCGGGAAACGTAGCGTTTTTTGCCAAAGGTAATTTGAATATTCGGCGGAACGGCGCATTTGGGATCCCGCAACCGCTCGCCATTAACCAGAACTTCACCGCATAGGACCCGTGCGTAAAGCGTTTGCCGCGGCGTGTCAGGATATAACTCCTGCAGGATCTGGAGAAGCGGCCGTTTTTTCAAAAGCCGGGATACTCCTCGATTCTTTTAATACCGAGGGTTTTTCCTTCCCTGGAGATATCCACCGAGACTCCGCGTATAACACCCGGCATTTCCAGAACCTCCATTTTCAGCGGCATCTGTGAAAGATTCCGCCGGATTGAAGCCTCTGGATCCACACCAATGACACTCCCGGTTGGCCCGCTCATACCAAGGTCTGTGATATACGCGGTACCGCCCGGAAGGATCCGTTCATCCGCGGTTTGCACGTGCGTGTGTGTTCCCACGACCGCGTTCACTTTGCCGTCAAGATAGATGGCCAGCGCTTCCTTTTCCGCGGTACTCTCGGCGTGAAAGTCGACAACGGTTCCGTCACACTGGCCCTTCTGGGACCGTAGGATGCTCAACGCCGTATCAAATGGGCTGCTCAGGTTGTACATATCCACAAGCCCCTGGAGATTCACCACACAGAGCCTGAAATCCCGCTTTGTAACTACACAACACCCCTTCCCCGGGACGTCGGGTGGGTAATTCGCCGGTCTCAGCACCCGCTCCGTCTTATCGAGGTACTTATATATTTCTTTCTTTTGCCAAATGTGATTCCCGCTGGTTATTACATCAACGCCCGTTGCGAAGATCTGATCCGCCAGTTCGGGTGTGAGACCGAACCCCGCGGCGGCGTTTTCCCCATTTACAACGACGAAATCGGCATTGTGTTTTCTAATGAGACCTTTCAGCCCCACAAACAGCGCCCTGCAACCCGGCTGCCCGATAAGGTCACCGAAAATGAGAATAGTAACAGCGTCAGCCAATTGCCGTTCCGCTATCGAGCATATTCAATTACTCTGGTTTCCCGGATAATCGTCACTTTGATGCGTCCCGGATAGCGAAGCTCATTTTCGATTCTCTGAGCGATCTGTTTGGCAAGCTCTTTCGCATCATTGTCATTCACCTTGCCGTTATCAACGATTATCCGTAATTCTCTTCCTGCCTGAATCGCAAAGCTTTTTTCAACGCCGTCAAAACTCTCGGCAATGCGTTCGAGATTCTCGAGGCGTTTGATATAGTTGTCCAGCGTTTCCCGCCGCGCGCCGGGCCGTGACGCAGAAATGGCATCGGCAGTCTGGACAAGGATAGACTCAAGGCAAGTGGGCTCTACATCACCATGGTGCGACGCTATTGCGTTGATGACCCTTTCATCCTCTCCCATCTTCCGGGCGAGCTCAATCCCCAGCTCTATGTGATTCTTGTCGCCGTTGGTTTCTATGCCTTTTCCAATATCGTGAAATACCGCTGCCCGTTTGGCTATGTCCCGGTCGGCTCCGATTTGCGCAGCAAGCATACCGGCGAGTATCGCCACTTCTCTTGTATGCAGAAGCACATTCTGGCCGTAGCTTGTCCGGAAGTGAAGTCTCCCCAGAGCTCGTATTCCTTCCTGGCTGATATTGTGGATTCCCAAGTCGAAAAGCAGTCTTTCCCCTTCCTCTTGGATAGTTTGATTGATTTCCTTAGCGACCTTCTGAACCACTTCCTCGATTCTTGCCGGGTGTATCCTGCCATCCGCAATCAGCCGCTCCAACGAAATCTTCGCAACTTCCTTTCGTACCGGATCGAAACAGGAAATCACCACCGCTTCCGGAGTATCATCGATGATGATATCGACGCCGGTCAGAGTTTCCAGCGTTCTTATGTTTCTCCCCTCGCGACCGATAATCCTGCCTTTCATTTCGTCGTTTGGCAGGCTAACCGAAGTGACCGTGATCTCGGAGCTGATGTCCGTAGCCAGTCGCTGAATAGTGGAGACCAAAATCTCCCGTGCTTTCTTTTCAGCGGTAGACTGAGCTTCCTGTTCGATTTTGTTTATTATGACCTGTGCGTCATGCTTCGCTTCGTTTTGAAGAGATTGAATAATGAGATTTTTCGCCTCTTCCGCACTGATTCCCGCGATTCTCTCGAGTTCACTCCGCCAATGGTCTTCTTCGCGACGCAGCGTTTCTTCCCGCTCTGCCAGCTTTCCCTCGCGGTCATTAATCGACTTCTGCTGACGCTCTATATCCGTCGATTTTTTCTCTAGATTCTCTTCCTTCTGAATGAGTCTCCTGTCGAGTCTCTGCAGTTCGTTTCGCCGTTCTCTAAACTCTCTTTCCTGCTGATTTCTCTCCTGAAGCAATTCATCTTTCGCTTCAACCAGGAGCTCCTTCTTTAAAGCTTCCGCTTCCTTTATTGCATCTTGAGTTACTCTCTCAGCTCTCTGCTCCATGGAAGAGAGTTGAAATCTGGCGTAAAGCCACCTAATAAACCAACCTAGAAAAATACCCGCGAGGGGAAGTACTATGTACATTACTATTGTCATAACCTTCCCCTACATAATCCAATGAGCAATATTACAGGAATTTACACCATTCTGTCAACTATTTTATACAACGCGGCGTATGGGGTCTCCGGAAGGCTCACCTAAAAGCGGAAGATCTCTTTTAGCCTAGAAACGATATCGATGTCAGGCTGCTTCAAACCGAGGAATATGTATGCCGGTTCTCCGCGGAACACGATTGGCATATAGAGGCTGCTGTTGAAATACCGAGTGCTTTCATCTTTGAAAATACCATCCAGCGCGGGGACGCCTGTTGCTCTCACTTTGACATAAAGCAAGTACCTTTTTTTGAAGACAATTTCGTAGAGAGAAGAAGTATAACTCACACAGAGGACGCCGGCGTCGGTTTCTTCAAATCCAATGCCGTGTTCCACGTAAAGGCCTTCTTCGCCCTGAACCAGAATTGCCGCGGTCAACGCGTTAAAAATATGCGAAACCTTTGTGAGTGCCCTCAGTTCTTTCAGCGATGATCCTTTTTCGCCGCCGGTATACTCATCAAAATTTATGCCGTCCGCCAGCAACATCAGCTTGTGCTGTTTGCGGCGTGACTCTTCCTCACTCTCTTCCGGCACATCATCAGGAAAGAAATCGATTGGTATATTCCGTCCCGCTACCGCCGACGCGAATAGCGCATCTATACCGGAAACCTCTTCATCAGTCGTTACCGCATCAACAAGCTCGCTCAACTCTCTGTTTCCGGGAGACGTGGTTTGGTCGGAGCCGAATACGTCTTCCTTCACCTGGAAAACGCCTTCCTTGAACTCAATAGGCTCCAGATAGCCCTGAAGCTCATTCATAAGCTGTTCAACAGTATACAGTTGAATAGCGCCCTGTTCTCTTAATTGATTCAGTTTTTGTACAAGCGGATCATCCGGCGGCGGGATCTCTTCAACCTCAAGCGGCCCCGCTCCCGCAACCTCCAATTCCTCCTCATCGAGAACGGGCAGATTCTGGGGCGGCCTGCCATAATCGAAAGCCCGTGAAAGCATCGCAAACCGGACAGGTATCTGTTCGAGCGTTATTTCGCTGTAATCCTTCTCTTGAACCAACTCGAGTTCTTCGAGCGGCTCGTAGGACTCGTCAGGTAGACGAATCAAGTTTATCGAAATGCCCTCGTCTTCCTCTTCATCGGCTCTCACTGCGTGGGGTTTCACCGGTTCGGGAATCTTTTCAGAAAGAGGGGCGACCTCGGCAAAATAGTCCGGATGATCCCCCATCGTAATGACGATCTCCTCCTCCTCCGCAAGCGGCTCCAGTTCGATTATTCCGTCCTTCGTCCGATCCGAAGTTTCTTCCAAGGGAGTCAACTCAGATGCGGCCTCTGCGGTATCGGCGCCTAAGGAAATCTCCATGTCGGACTGGTCACCACCAATCAATACCTCAGAATCGTCGCTTTCAGAAGTCTCTTCTTCGTCGACTTCGACATAGTCCTCAACTCTTTCGTCTGCTCGTGGAGCTTTTTCAGTCGCAGACACGCGGCTATCCGGTTCACTTTCGGCGTCACCCAACTCTGTCACGGTCTCTTCGGATAAAAGGGCTTCATCTTCTTCGGCAAATACATCAAAGTAGAACCGGCTAACATCTAGTTCTGCATCGAGTGGTTCCCTGCCGAGCAGATACGATTCGTCCTCCAATGCGGCGGGCAGCGCCTCTTCGAGTTCGATCGGTTCCGTTTCACCTTCGGCCGGGCCAGGCTCTTCCGTTACCAGTGCGCCGATTTTGTCTTCAAAACCAGGTACCTCTTCAAGCGTGGTTCCAACATCTTCATCTTCGCCGGTTACACTCTCGACGAGTTCTTCAACTTCCGGAAGGACAAGCATATCATCGCCTGGCGGAGACTTCTGACCGGATTTCAGCTTCTGATACTCTTCTTCCGTTATGAGTTCCCATGTCTCTCTTGCGGATTCTATCTCGGGCAGCGCCTCCAGTTCTTCGACAGCTTCAGCGGCCTCCGCTTCGTCGGCTGCTTCCACTGCTTCGGCTTCCGCTTCCGCCCCAGGCGCCTCTTCGATAAGCTCTTCGAGCTCTTCCACTTCTTCGAGTTCTTCGACGGCCTCCGCGGCCTCCACTTCGTCGGCTGCTTCCACTGCTTCGGCTTCGGCTTCCGCTTCAGGCGCTTCTTCGACAACCTCTTCGAGCTCTTCCACTTCTTCGAGTTCTTCGACGGCCTCCATGGCCTCCGCTTCGTCGGCTGCTTCCACTGCCTCGGCTTCGGC
>JAFGHN010000153.1 GCA_016930115.1 Spirochaetales bacterium
GCCCTCCCGATACCGTTCTCCCCGCCGATGGTGTTCAAACGGGTGAGAATATCGAGCGGTGCAAGAGTTTCGCCGTTTATTCCGGTGGGGACTCCTTGCTCAAAATCGATGGTAACCTCGGTTTCCGCATCCGGCGCTTCCTTCGGGCTTTTTGTCAGCCGCATCATTGACTCCTGCGGTCGGTTCCACGGATCTTCAAGATCTCCGCCCTCATGGCTCATGTGCCAGATGTTCCAGTCACGGGAGTAGATGTTTTTCCTCGATATGTTGCCCAGCGGAATATTGTGTTTTTTGGCGTAATCAATCGCGTCCTCCCGGGATCTGATATCCCAGATCCTCCATGGGGCGATCACCTGGAGGTTTGGGCCGAGCGCCTTGTAGGTGAGTTCGAACCGGACCTGATCGTTGCCCTTGCCGGTGCAGCCGTGGGCGACTGCGTCCGCCCCCTCCTTGAGGGCCACCTCAACCTGGTGCTTTGCCTGTAACGGCCTTGCGATCGATGTGCCGAGCAGGTATTTCCCTTCGTAGATCGCCCCCGCCTTGAGCATGGGGAAGAGGAAATCACGGGCAAATTCTTCACGGACGTCACGAATCTCGAGCTTTGATGCCCCGGAAGCAATCGCCTTGGCTTCCATGTTTTCCCAGTCTTCCTCCTGGCCGACATTGGTGCACATGCAAACGATTTCACTGCCCGGAAAATGCTCCCTCAGCCACGGAATGATAATCGAAGTATCTAAACCGCCCGAATAGGCAAGGACTATTTTCCTGATTTCCCTTTCTCCCACTTGTCTTCTCCTTATTATGGAAAGTTATAGAACTTTAGAACACACCGCCTTCAGGATAGAGAGCCCCTTATCGAGCTCATCGATGGAAATGACCAGCGGTGGTGCAATACGCAGGGTGCATGTGCCCGAGCGGAGCACGATCAGCTGCTCGGCCTGGAGCGCTGTCATCAGATCCGGCAGCTTGCTTTCATCTGCGATGTCCAGCCCCTTAAGCATGCCAAGTCCTTTCACGCCCTTCACGCCCTTGTTTGAACTGGCGATGTCCTGAAGCCGCTCTTCAAGGAATGTTGCCTTTTCTCTGACCTCGGCTAGGAATCGTTCATTAAGAATGATATCCAGAACCTTACCGGCTACCGTTGTTGTTACCGGTCCGCCGCCGAAAGTGGTACCGTGATGTCCGATGTGAAGCTCTTTGTTCACCTTCTCCGGGATCAATGTGGCCGAGAGTGGTAGGCCGCCTGCGAGCGGTTTGGAGAAAGATACAATATCCGGCTCGAGACCGACTGCCTTGGAGGCAAGAGGGTAACCGCATCTGCCCAGGCCGGTCTGCACTTCGTCGGCGATGAGCATGATATCGTGCTTCCGGCAGAGGTTGTTCAAGGCTTTTGCGAAATCCTTCGTCATGACGGTCAAACCGCCTTCGCCCTGGACCACTTCCGCCAGCACCGCCGCGTAGCTTTCGTCGAGCATTGATTCGAGACCCTTTACATCGTTGAAATTACATACCGACACTCCGGGGATGAGCGGTGCAAAGGGGTCCTGATATTTCGCTGTCGGCGTGCAGGAAAGCGCGCCCATCGTTCTGCCGTGAAAGGCGTTTGCGAAACAGAGCAACTTGTGTTTGCCCTCGCCTTTTTTTGCCCGGCTGTAAAGCCGCGCAAACTTGATAGCGGTTTCCATTGCCTCGGAGCCGCTGTTGCCAAAATGGACTGCCTGGAAATTGCCGAGGGCGAGCAGCCGCTCGCCCAACGCTATGGACGGTCTGGTTGCGTACAGGTTGGAAACGTGGATGAGTTTTTTCATCTGTTTCGCCGCCGCTTTCGCCAGGTCCTTTCTGCCGTATCCAAGCGAGTTCACCGCTATACCGGCGCCAAAATCGAGATAACGGTTGCCCGCGATATCGACGAGATACACCCCTTTCCCATGATCGAATACAACCATTTCCTGAGAAAATGAATTTGGGTACGGCACCTTATTCGTTTTTGCCGCTTGCAGATCTTCTGCTTTAATCATCTTTAATTCCTCCTAATTGTTGTGCCGCTCTCACCTCGAAGTAGCGACTCTAAATCTCCGAATCGTTCGTACCCACCGATGACCACGTAATGCACACCGTCTTTCAGTGCACCGGCGGAGGCGCGAACCTTCGGTATCATTCCGCCGGTAATCACGCCGGCGGCTATCTCCTTTTCAGTCTCAGCCGTGCTAATGCCGGTCAGCACTTCATCGTTCTTGAGTATTCCCGGAATATCGGACAGGAACACAAGCCAGCCTGCCGGAAGTGCGGTCGCCACAGCAAGGGCGACTTCATCTGCGTTTATATTCAGCGCAGCTCCGCTCTCGTCCATCGATACCGGGGAGATGACGGGTACAAGACCGCCGGAGAGCAGATTCGACACCAACCCGGTGGCGATGCGTGTCGGTTTTCCGGTTCGCGTATCAGGGCCAACGGCCTCACCGATGATTGTTGCGCCGTCCACACCGCTCAAACCAACGGCGTTCACGCCGCCGGCGTAGAACCGGCGCACAAGTTGCTTATTGACCTTGCCCGCCAGCACCATATCGACAAGATCCATCTCTTCCGGCCGTGTCACCCGCACCCCGTTGGAAAACACCGGGACGATATTGAAAATCTTCGATATCCGGCTTATCTCCGCGCCGCCGCCGTGGATGAGCACAAAGTTGTACGCACTCTGCATACTCTTGAGTTCCGCTATGAAAAAATCCAGGACTTTTTCGTCAGCCGCCACGCGGCCGCCGATCTTTATACAGGCCACAGGCTGTTTCATAGCGTTTCTCCAATCTCGGGCACCTTGTTTCCGAGTTCTTCCACCAGCTTCTCCCCGCTCGCCTTTTCCTCGAGCACCAGAATAACCGTGTCGTCCCCCGCGACAGTGCCGAGCACTCCCGGCAAGTCCAGGTTGTCGAGCGCTAACGCTACGCTGTCCGCGTGCCCTGCAAGGGTCTTTACCACTCCCAGGTTGCCGGAGAACTGTATAGACAGCCAACCTCTGATAATGTCCTGGGTGTACTGCTTCATCGATTCCTTTATCTGTTCTTCCCCCGGAATCGCGTAATAGTAGCCCGAGACGTCATCGTAGATCTTGCCGACCCGCAACGATTTCAGGTCTCTTGAAAGCGTCGCCTGAGTTACGTCAAAGCCCTCTTTGTGCAGATGGGCGAGGAGATCCTCCTGGCTCGATACCCGGCTATTCCTAATCTGCCTGGAAATGGCTCTGTGCCGGGCGGCTCTGTCTTTCATACGTGGCACCTTGCATATTTATGCTCGATAATTGCATAAACATACATTATACGCCGGAACATTGCAAGCATAGAGAGACTTTCTATGCATAACGTTGTATCCTGCTCCGGTATGAAGCCTCTTTCCGTAGATAATCCCTTCAACGACGCTCCGGTATACTACTTGCCCCAGACCGATTCCACCATGCGTGATGCGGCCGAATTGGCCGCCGGTGGAA
>JAFGHN010000154.1 GCA_016930115.1 Spirochaetales bacterium
GCGCTCAACAGAGAAGTGGACAGGGAAACCGCAGAGCTCATTTCGGAAAGCTATTGTGAGGTTGTCGTTGCCCCCGAATACGGCAAAGGCAGTTTCGATATTCTGGCGGGCCGGAAAAACCTGCGGATCATGAGGATAAAACGAATAGACAGATTGGCGGACTTCGAAAACTCGCGCGTGGTTGATTTTAAAAGCCTTATGGACGGCGGGGTTGTTGTTCAATGGTCCTACATGCCGAAAGCCAGAAAACCATCGGATCTCTTGCCCGCTGAAACGACCTACAAAGGCGAAAGCTACCGGGTAAAAAGACAGCCGACGGAAAAGGAAATATCGGACATGCTTTTCGGATGGCTGGTCGAAAGCGGCGTGACGAGTAATTCAGTCCTCTACGTAAAAAATTTGGCAACCGTGGCGATTGGAACCGGAGAACAGGACAGAGTCGGCGTGGCCGAAATAGCGAAGTTCAAGGCCTTCAGAAATACCGCGGACAGGTTGAGTTGGGAAAAGTACGGCAAATCATGGCTTGAATGCAGTGATCCTGAGATACGTCAGGAGATAGAAAAGGCAGCCGAGGAGATCGGAGGCGGCCTCAAGGGGAGTGTCATGGTTTCAGACGCTTTTTTCCCGAAGCGTGACGGCGTTGAAGTAGGGTTGAAAGCCGGGGTCACCGCCGTTATCCAGCCGGGAGGATCACTGAACGATCACGAAGTAATACAAGCGTGCAACGAATATGATGCGGCGATGGTCTTCACGGGGCAGCGAAGTTTCAAGCATTAAGGCGGACTCTACCACACGCTTTCGAATTTATAGTATCTTTATGACAATCGTCAGGAAAGAATGATTTCAATGGTTGGTGGTGAGGAGATAGTTATGGGTGATTTAGTGCCACGGAAGGACCTGGTCAAACAGGGGTCGAAAGGGATCGGCGGTATTGTAGGCGGCGCGGTCATCCTTGCCATGAATGCGCTCAACCCCGTTGCAAGCCTGATCATCGGCGGAATCATCGGCGTGAGCGGTCTCGTAGTCTCACGAAAGCGAGAGGACAGGGCGACCGGGTATGTGCTTGCAGGTGCGGGAGCGTTGACCGCCATCACCGCAATACCGGCGATCGGCGGAGTTGCGGCGTGGCTTCTGGGCGTTGCCGGTGTCGGGCTTCTCCTACTGGGCGGTTGGAACCTGCTAAAGTTCATTATGGGATACAGAAAGAGAGCGTAAGGCGGAGAGGACATGAAAAAAGGCGGTTCCGGTGTGCCCTGGAAAATGATTTTTTTTCTCGTGGTGCTCGCTTTTGTGGTTTTTTTCGCCGGATTCAACATTACAAATGTTTCGGACATTTCCTTTGGCTTTTACACGATTGTTGACGTGCCGATTTTTATCAGCCTCTTCATCGCGTTCATAGCGGGTGCGGTGATCATGATCCCCTTCGTGGCAAGGAGCGGGAAGGCAAAAAAAAGAAAGGAAAGAACTCGGAAACAAGTCGAGCCGCCGTCTGACGATGAAATTCCGGAGATACCGGCGCTGGATGAGAGTGATAGCCCAAGATTCAAAAACAAGAAGAAGCAATAGGCCGTCAGGCGCGCTGCTCGCGTCACTCTTTTTTTTCCTGCCGTTTGCGATATCCGCAGAGAGTTATGAAGAGGCCCTTGCTCTGGAACAGGCTGGTGACCTGGAAGCGGCGAAAAAGGCGTATGCAGGCCTTTTACAGGCCGGCGACAAGGATTACTGCGCAATCGTATCACGCCTTGCGGGGCTTACGTCTAATCTGGAAGAGAAAAGGGCTTTGCTCGTAAAGGGTCTTGAGGAATGCAACGACACCCAAATGCGTCATGACATGTACGTAACCCTTGCGGATATTGAAGAGATCACCGGAAACCTGGTGACGGCGCAAAGGTATTATCAATCCGCATCCCTCGCCGTCCCCGGGAAAAAAGACTTCCAGAGCCTCCTCTCCTCGGCTATGCTGCTCTTCGAGACCGGCAATTACAGAGGCGCTGAGGCCCAGGCGACAGTTATCATGGAAACCTGCACGGTGGAGCGGATTGTACAGGACGCGAAAGTGCTCCTTTCCCGTGTCTATTTTGCATCCGAGCGGGAGCAGAAAGCGTTGCAGGTAGCTACCGGATTGATGAATGACAAAAACGAATCACTCGATACCGCCGCGCTTCTCTGGATCGCCGAACTTGCAGCCTTCATGGACAAGCCGGAACTCTCCGCGAAGGCCGCGGATTTGTTGCTTTCCGAGTACCCGGAAAGCCCGGAAGCGCAAGTTTTCACAGGAACAGTCCGGAGGCTTCCTTCATTTTCGGTTTTTATCGGCCGCCGTCAGGAAACTGTTTCCGGTCCTTCCGTACAGAGCACCCCGGCATCGGAGCCGGTCGAGGCTGAAAAGGTTGCCGTATTGTCCGTACAAACCGGGTCTTACAGTATCCGGGAGAACGCTGAATACGCGCTGAAAGATCTTCAAGCGGAAGGATTCAGCGCGGAAATCCGGGAACGAGCCGTCGGTGAGACAGTCTATCATCGTGTTCTTATACCTGATATCGAAGCGGATGAGGTGGAGCGCGTCATCCTGGAACTAAAAGAAAAGGGTTTTGAGGGGTTCAGGGTTTACGAGTGACGAACCCAGACTATCCTTCCGTTGCGGTTGTGATCTGCTCAAAACGTAATACGTTGTCCGACGTGGCTTCAAAACCGTAGATTCCCACTATTCCCCGCACCAAAGAAAGGGTTCTGAAGATTCTATCGTCACGCTTTTCTTCCACATAGGAATAACGGTATTTTCTGCTCTCAATAACCAGACCGGCCCTGTTGAGTATGCGGAGCTCGAGCACCGGGGCCGCGGCGTTGTAAAAGGCATAGCCTCCCTGATAAACCTGCCCGCTCTCTATGAGCCTGAAGGAATGGCCGTCAAACGACAGCTCGTGTCCGGCATCGCTGTAGAACAGGCCTGCGAGAGCCGGGGATTCAGTGTACTCATACTTGCTGCCTGAAAGTGAACGCGCAACTTGTTCTGAAAGGCGGCGATACAGACCGCTCCATGGGTCGCCGGCACGTATTTGAATCGAATCAAGAGATTCCACTTGAAGGTAGAACTGCTTTCGAATAAACGGCACCAGCTCGTTCTCACCGTTTATCTCCACCCTGCTTACGAGAACCTTGTAGGTACTGACCCAGGTGTACGATTCCTGCAACTCGCCGGTGTAATAAGTGAACAGAGAGGCGGCGGTGTCGAAATTCAGGATAACGTTGCCTTCTACCGGCTCTTCACCATCCTCGGCGAGGTACCAGTTGCCGTTGAGAAAATCGGTGAAAGCCGCTGCGTTTTTCCGGTACAGTTCTCGAAGCTGTTCCTGTTCGACTTCCTCACCCGGGATCTTTTCGGTCTTTCCTTCGATGTAGCTTCCTTCGGTGAAACGCCAGTAGTAGGTAGTCTGCACAAGATCCAGCATGTTGTCGGATTCTTTGTCCTGGGTTTGCGTTACTATGGGGAAACTGTCGCCGTTTGCCTGCCCAACCTGGTATGCGCCGCTCCGTTCCAGTTCAACGATTTCAATTGAGCCTGAGAGCGCTACGGAAAAGATGCTGGAGTAGTAAAGGCCGAAGCCGGAGGGTGCAACTGTACGGTGAAACACATCCAACGTCTGGCGGCCCGAATCGTCCATACCGCGGCAGACGATCTCCAGGTTATGATCGCCGACAATATCGAGAAAGGAAAAACTGAAAGCACGTTGGTTCGTCGCAAGCGTATCGGCCTCGAAAACCACGCGGTAGGTCTCAAGAACACTGTCGTACGCCGCAACGATGATACGAACGGGAGAGTCGATCAGTGTCCTGTTTCTGACGGCAAGAACCTGTTCCTCGTTTCTTTCAAGATCAAAGTTGACGTTGGCGAGTCCGACGAGAGCGAGCTCCGGCTTGAGTTGTATGACGGGTTCCGGAGCTTCAACCTCAGGTGCAACTGATGTCGAAACTGACCCGAAACGGTCTTTATCAAGTTCCCCGGGCGTTGCGGGAACGAGCCCCCCTCCGGAATTGCCTCGCGGTTGTGCGCCATCGCAAGCGGTCAGCGCACAGAAAACTGCAAGCAGAACAATAAGAATTCGGTACATAGGTTATACACAGCTTACTAAAGGAAATACGGTTTTAAGTCTTCTAACACTTTCTTCTCGATCTCATCAAGAGAAAGGGAAGTCTTAAATCCCGCGGCATTCTTGTGGCCCCCGCCACCGTAAGTTGTCGCGATGGCGGCAACATCGATATCTCCCTTGGAACGGAGTGAGCACCTCAATACGCCGGCCTCGTTTTCCTTGAGAAAAACAGAAACCCGGACAGTTTCACTCTTCAACGGGTTGTTGATCAAGGTTTGCCCCTCTTCATAAAGCGCTCCCGAACTTTTGAGGGTTTCTTTTGTCATTTTTTGAACGGCAACGTTGTTATGAAAGTGAAGCTTGAGGGAACCAAAAACGAAGGCCTGGAGTAAGAGCGACGAGATGGTATTGCTCTCGTACATCTTCGTGTATACCAGATTGGGGGAGGCGCCCGCCTCGACAAGGCGGCGGGCTATTTCAAAGGTCCTGGCGGAGGTCTTGGGATACGCGAAAAGCCCTGTATCGTAAACAATGCCTGCATAGAGCGCGACGGCAATCTTCGGTGTGAGTGTCACATCAAGGTGATGGAATATCTCGTAGAGAAGTTCGCAGGTGGAAGAGACATCCCCGCGAATGCAATTTTCCTCCGCAAGAGTGCCGTCCACTTCGTGGTGGTCTATGATAAAACGCTCAGATACACCGGCAGATACAACATCCCGGACACCGCCTATATTGTTGATGTCGTTTGCATCGAGGATAAGCAGGCAGGCCCCGTCGAGCACCCCACGGTCAAAAGAATCATCAAGCACTTCCACAGCATCATCGGGATCGATGAACTTGAAAATGCGCGGCGTAGCGTCGGCGTTGATAATGCGCACTTCTTTGTTGAGCTGCCTCAGCGCATAGAAGGTGGCACACTCTGCACCAATAGCGTCCGCATCCGGCGTCTCGTGTGCGGTGAGAAAGAATCGGTTATTGCGGCGGATGAAGGAAACGGCTTTCTCCAGCATTTACGGGTTATCTATGGACTGTCAAAGGATATCGTAGCTTTCTTCCCGTACTTTTTTAGCAGCACGATTTTTCCGGGAAGCACGTTGTCCGGAATGGGCTGGGCGGGCTTGTAGCCCTTTTCGTCGAGTATTGTAAGGTGGAGGCCTGTGCCGTCCGCCGAGATTTCGGCTGCCGGCTCATCACCTGCATCCTCGCGCACCGTCAGGCCCATCATGCCTTCAACAAGATACAGCTTGCTCGCGTATTTCAATTTATATTGCCGTTTCCTCAACGTTGAATCATCCACGGTGCAGACAAACGCAATACTGCCGCCCGCCCGTCCCGGCAGTATCCGGGGGATAAGAAGGCCGAGAAGTGCAAGCAGCACCAATCCTACGACTGCGACGGGGATTATCCAGATGTTGTTGCCCAGAAAACCCTTCACCTGGTATTCCACGGCAGCTGTCGCCGGGGTGAAGGCCGTATCGCCGTCGAATGCGAAAACCACATTTCCCGTGTAGCTGCCTGGGTCAGGTAATACTTCGAAGGAAACGGGGATTTCCATCTCCTTCGTTTCATCGGGGCCGATTGAAAACTCAAAAGGCTCACGCAGCAGGCTCTGCGCCGTTCCGTCAGGTTGTTGAAGGGTGATTGCTCCGATGGTAATAGATCTGGTGGACGAATATCCGCGACTGCTCAGTTCTATCGCCATCTTGCTTCCGCCCCGTTTCCCGACCGGTGAAAGGGAAGGGGCGCCCGACAGCTCCACAATCCCCAGCAATTCACGGGTCTGTTCGGCAAGCTCTTGTTCGGTTGGTTTCTCGGGAACCACGGAAAATGTGCCGGACAGCTCGGCAGCTATCTCCTTTGCCGCTGTCGCCGTCCCGATTCCGAGTATATGTATCTTCCAACCTTCCTTTAGGATTTCC
>JAFGHN010000155.1 GCA_016930115.1 Spirochaetales bacterium
CCGGTGAACAGATACCCCGGAGCTTCTTTCCTGTTCTCTACGACTATTACAAAAAAACGAACGACCAGTTCGGGCCGTGGGCGGCGAAGTTCCTGAACAGGAGATTCTTTCAGGGACTCTACCCGAATTTCCGGGAGAGGTTGCTCATCATGGCGGCTTTCGACGAGGGCGGCAAGCGGCCGATGGGGATGTCCTTTCTGTTGAAGAAAGGAGAATCGATCATCGGAAGGTACTGGGGCTCATCGCGCTGGGCCGATTCGCTGCACTTTGACGCCTGTTATTACAGCCCCATCGAGTGGGCCATAGAGAACGGCGTCAAACGGTTCGACCCCGGCGCAGGTTCTCCGCATAAGCTCAGACGCGGTTTTTTTGCGGTCGGCAATTACAGCCTCCACAAATTTCGTGATCCGGTACTGCGTAACATCATGGAAACCTACGTGGGGGAGATCAACAGAGGCGAGAGCGACAGGATCAGGGACATGAACCACACCCTTCCACTCAAAGGACCCTATATGCCGAAAGAATTCGTGCCTTTCAGGTAGGAAGAATCGATCGACAGCCGCTCACGGCTCCAATCCATGATCCCCGACTCCGTCAGCCTGTGTATCAACCGCGAGAGGGTCTCAGGCGTCACACCGATGGCAGTGGCGATGTCTCTCTTTGAGATCCCGATGCGGTAATTGCCGGATTCACCGTACTGCTCGATGAGAAAACTCTTAAAACGGCTTTCCGCGTCACCCGAGGTGAGGTACATAATCCTGTCAGTCAGATAGCGCTGCTTTTTCATGAGCATCAAGATGAAATTGTTTCTGAAGTCCCGGTTTTCGAGCAGGCAGGCAAATTGCCTCGACGGTACCGCGATGAGCTCGCAATCGGTTATCGCAGAGCCGCACACGGGATACCTGTCCTGCTCGAAGAGTATGACTTCCGCAAATATCTCTCCCGGCCGCACCACCTTTATGGCGATCTCCCTGCCATCCTCGCTAAGCCGGTAGAGCTGTATCCGTCCGGAGAGGAGCTGGAAGAAAAGGCCTCCCTCGTCGCCCTCCAAAAAGAGAACTTCGCGTTTCTTTGCCCTTCTTAAGAAGCAGATCTCGGCTAATTGCCGGAGACTCCCGGCGGGAAGGCTCGTGAAAAAGCCGCTTTCCTTTAATTTTCCTTCAAGATCCATCGCAGGATGAATGTACTCGAACCGACGGTACAGGTGCAATCAGGATTGTACAGTGCGGTTGATCCAGGTCAAGGTTTGTAGCTTCAGACATCGGTATTATGAGGTTAGTGATCCGAATCCTGTTGAAGTTGCCCAAATCGATGCGTGAAAGACGTAAAACGGCGGTTTAACGCGGATTTTTGTTACCGGCAGCCTATAAAATGCAGGTTTCAACAGGATTCGGATCACTACATAAGGAGCAGACATGATTCGCGAGATTATTACTATCGATGAAGAAAAATGCACGGGGTGCGGCCTCTGTATACCGAATTGCCCGGAGGGCGCGCTTCAGGTCATAGACGGAAAGGCGAGGCTTGTAAGCGACCTTTTTTGCGACGGTTTGGGCGCGTGTATCGGTCACTGTCCAGAAGGCGCGATAACCGTGGAAAAACGTGAGGCGGAACCCTATGACGAACGCCGGGTCATGGCAAACATTGTAAGACAGGGCGCGGGCACCATCGCGGCGCATCTGAAACATCTCGAAGATCACGGGGAAGATGAGCTGTTGGCCGTGGCAAAGGTGGTCCTCGAGGAGAAAGGGATCACGCTTGATGCGGCGCCGGAATCGGGCTCGCCGGCCGTATGCGCGGCTGAAGCAGCCGCGATTGGTCATACGGTTTGCCCCGGTAGCATATCCAGACAAATCGCCCGGCCGCCGCGCCCGGAAACAGCCAGCCCTATTGAAGCAGGCGTTGCGCGTCCCTCCGAGCTTACCCATTGGCCGGTGCAGCTCCATCTCATTCCTGCCGGTGCGCCGTGGCTTAAGGGGCGTGATCTGCTTCTGTGCGCGGACTGCGTCGGTTACGCCGCAGGCGACTTCCACGGACAATACCTGAAGGGGAAAGCGCTTGCTATCGCCTGCCCAAAGCTCGATTCCGGCCTGGATGTGTATCTTCAAAAACTCACGGCGATTATCGAGAATGGGGGGATAACATCGCTGGACGTGTTGATGATGCAGGTCCCCTGCTGCCGCGGGCTTCTGCATCTTGCGCAGCGGGCAGCGGCCGCCGCTCAGACCAAGGTGCCGGTTCGCTACACCGTGGTGAGCATAGCGGGAGAAGTTTTGGAGACCGCGCAGGTTTGTTGAGCCGGAAGACGGTCCCTAAAGCCCGGTCATCAAGCGCTTATAGACTTCAACCGCCTTTTTCAGCTCAGATAGGTCTATCCATTCATCTTTGGTGTGCGCTTGACCGATATCCCCCGGACCGATTACAACCGCAGGAATACCGCCCACCTGCAGATCCGCGGCGTGGGTGCCGTAGGTAACCCCGATCGTCTCGCCGTTCAATCCCATTCCCGTCAAGACTTTCGCGACAGCGGCGGAGAAAGCGCCGCTTTGCGAATCATCGAGCGGCGGCACGTCAATCGAAAGCTGCCAGGTGATCTCGCTCTCAGGCCTCTGTCTCTTGAATTCGTCTATCGCCTTTGTAAACGCATCTACAGATTCTTTGGTGCTCTCGCCCGGCACCGTCCGCCTGTCGATCTGAATCTCGCAGCTGTCCGGAATGATATTTGCCGCGGTGCCTCCCCGGATCGTGTTGATGCTGCACTGCGCTTTCCCGGTCAACGGGTGAGACCGGTTGCACGTCGGGATGAACTCCTCCTCGAGAAAGGTAATGAGCCTGGCCATGTCGCTGACGGCGGATTTTCCAAGGGTGGGATTGGAGGAATGACAGGCGACCCCGTGTGTTTGTACCGTGTAGCGGACGACCCCGTTATGGGCAATGACAGCCCTGAGTCTGGTTGGTTCCCCGACCAGGGCCCCCTTCAGCTTGAAACCAAGCCCCGGGTAATGGTCTTGAACAAAGGCGCGGATACCGGTCATTCCCCACTCTTCATCCACTGAGTAAAAGAGCGCGATATTGTTCGGCGCCGATGACCCGTCTTGCAGCCTTCCTTCGCGGGCATACTCCCACAACGCACGGAACATCGCAGCGCCGGATCCTTTGGTATCACAGGCGCCCCTGCCCCAAATGCGCCCGCCTTTTTCGAGCGCTGCGAAAGGCTCGACGGTCATGCCTTCTACCGAAACGGTGTCCAGGTGACTGTCGAAGAGCACCCACGGGAGGTGCTCCCCCTGGCAATAGGTAATGAGAAGCTCATCGGATTGATGAGGTACCGCGAGCCGCTTCGTTTCAAACCCTGATCGCTCGGCAAGATCCCGGAGGAAATCGACGAGCTTTTCCTCGGGTTTCTCGCGCTTTGAAATTTCGGAGTTCACCGTGTTGTAACTCACCATCGACGAGAGGAGCTCTTCTACCTTGGGAAACCGGCCGTCGGATGCCATGTTATACCACCATAAATTTTTTTTGGCTCCGCTGGAGCCGCCACAGCATGATATAACCCTCTTGAAGGCAAATCAAGGACGCGAGCGCTATTCGAGCAAACCGACAACTTCCCCGTGAAGCTTGACGTTGGCCGCGATTGCGCTTTCGCCGAGGGCCGTCGACCGGCCCGCAAAATCGGTCATCTTGCCGCCGGCTTCGGTAATAACAACCTTGAGCGGGGCGACATCCCACGGATTGAGCACCGGATCGAGCATCACGTCCGCCCTCCCGGTCGCAACCAGCAGATATCCGTATCCGTCTCCCCAGCTGCGGCAGAGTCCGGCCCGTTCGAACAACCGGCTTGTGAAAACAGGATGCCTCCGCAAGAGGTCAGCCGGATCGGTGACCTGCACGCGGGCTTGACCGAGGGAGGCCGTCGAGCCGACACGGCACGGGCTGCCGTTGAGGGTGCACCCCATACCTTCAGCCGCGGCGGCGGTTTCGCCGAGCGGCGGATTGTGGATGACCCCCAGCATGGGTTTTCCCTCTTCAAGAAGAGCGATCAGCACCGTGTACAGCGGGATACCGTGGATGAACGACTTGGTGCCGTCGATCGGATCAATGACCCAGGTGTACGGCGAGTTGGACTCGACGGCGCCGAATTCCTCGCCAAGGATGCCGTGGTCCGGATATTTCTCGAGTATGGCTTGACGGACAAACGACTCAGTCTCCCTGTCGGCGACGGTCACGGGGCTCGAATCCTTCTTCACCTCGATATTCAACGGCTTTCTGAAATACTTGAGGGTGATCCGCCCCGCTTCCTGGCTCAGCCTGGAGGCGAAATAGAGATATTCCTGCAACTGGCTTTTCATCTGTGTTGAAGCATATCCCCAACGTCGCGGATACGTTCCCAGAGGCTCAAGCCCACCGCCTGATCGGCAACACCGAGGATCTGCGGATGTTCGGGTTCGATCGTATCGATGATGTTCCCGATCTCGGACCTGAAGGTCTCAGGTGGCACCCGCGCCTCAAACAGGGGCGACGGCAGGATTCCCCACATGAGCGGCCCTGTCTTCCAGGCGGCGTAGGCCTTCTCAAAGGTCAAGCGGGAGAGAGGATACGGCGAAAACGATTCCGCTACATCGAGCCCGGTTTCAGGTATGAGATCGACAAGGAGGGAGATGTCCCCGTCAAGATGGCTCGCGAAGTACTTACCCGCTGCATGCAGAGTGTCCGCGGTCTCCTGCATGACGGGCATCGAATACTGTCTGAAGAGGTCCGGGTTCGTCATGGTACCGTCAAGATTATCGGTGCATTCGACGATTGTGGCAGGCGATTGGCAGGCTATTTTCAGACTGGCCCAGTGAATTTCGGTAAGTTGATCAAGGACGCGGTCAAACGCCTTCTTGTTGTCGTGCATCTGGAAAAAACATCTCTCTTCGCCCATGAAATCGAGGAGCAGCCGTTGAAACGGTATGCGTTCGATCATCCCCATGGTCATACCGTTGTCTCCAATTTCCGATTCCAGCCTCGAAAAGGATTCAAAATCCGCCACGGGTTCGCCCTTGTCCAGAATCCAGTTGATTACCGCATAATCATCATCGGTGGAGAGCACGTGTTTTTCGAGATAGGGCTGCGAGTACCAATCGAGGATCTCCTGGGTAGTCCGGTAGATGCTGACGAGCGTTCCGGCGGGAGATTCATACATAATCTCGGTTCTTCCCGGGACCTCCCGCGGAACAAGCGTATAAGGCTTTGGGAAGTCCAGCGCCGGCTCATGAAGGTGCGAGATTTCCTTACCTTCAAAAACCACCCGGCAATCCACGCCGGTCAGCTTGAATGGCGTAAACCGGCAATAGGCCTGACGGCCGACGCCCAGGTATTCGTGAACGTAATTCAGGCTTTTTCCAACGAACTGCTCCGGCAGCCTGCCGGTTCTGAGCAGAGAATAATACCAGATCTCGAGACGGGTCGCCCAGGGAAGCCTGTCCGGCATCGATCCTGCGAGCACTGTTTCGATACGTTTTCGTTCGGTCATTTTTTCGGGCACAGCACACTCCTCGGTAAATAATAACTCATTTTCCGCCGCCTAAATAGTGTATAATCCGACAAAATACCGCTGACGGGCGGCTGATACAGTAATGCAAGGGCGGCAGGAATGGTTTGGCGGCCGCCCGCTTACCCAGGGGGAACAACGTGGCAAAACTCACGATGAAAACCAAGCTCGGGTTCGGCGTGGGAGATCTCGGCGGGAACCTGTTCTTCACGCTGCTGGGGTTTTACCTTCTCTTTTACCTCACCGATATCGTCAAGCTGCCCGCCGGGCTTGCCGGCACCGCCATCATGATAGGCAAGATCTGGGACGCCGTTACCGACCCGGTTACCGGTTATCTCTCCGACAGGACAAGGACAAAGTGGGGACGGCGCAGGCCTTATATTTTTGCGGGCGCCATCTTGAGCTTTGCGGGAATGGCTGCCATCTTTTCGACACCGGTTGCCGCGAGCCCCGTCGCGCTCTTTGCGATCGTCACGCTTCTGTTCTGCTTTCTCAACCTGGCGTACACCCTCGTGAACATACCCTACGCGGCGCTCCTCCCGGAGTTGACCAGGGATTTCGATCAGCGCACGACTCTCACCGGGTACCGGATGAGCTTTGCCGTCGTCGGCACGGTTCTGGGCGCCGCGACGGTCTTGCCGGTGGTGGGACTTTTCAACACGGCTCGTACGGGATGGCTCATGATGGGAACGATCATGGGCTTCATCATCATGGTGAGCGCTCTGATTACGGTGCTGACGATCAGGGAACCCGAGCACAAGGAGAAGTATGAGGGTGCCGGCTTCATAAAAACCTATATCGACACCCTCGGTCTCAAGGTCTTTCTCCTGGCGGTGATTCCGTGGACGCTGTTTATCGCCGGGACGAGTGTTGTCCAGGGGAGCCTCATTTACTACTTCAAGTACATCTATGAAGATGAAGGGCTGTTCAATTTTGCACTTATGCTCCTGCTCGGCGTAAGCTTGTTATTCATCCCGGTATGGGTCCTCATCTCAAAGAAAATCGGAAAGAAAAAATCCTATATAATCGGTATGGCGATCATGTCGATGGGTGTCATGCTTTTTGCGTTTATCGGCGGGCAGGGACGCGTTCTGTTTGCGCTGGTGCTGATGGCGGCCGCGGGAGTGGGGCTTTCAACCCACTATGTCATGCCCCATTCGATACTTCCGGATGTTGTCGAGTACGACGCGATAAAGAGCGGGATAAGGCGGGAAGGAGTTTTTTCGAGCCTGTGGACCTTCTCGAGCAAGATTGGCCAGGCCGTCGCCCTCGCGCTCACCGGTTTTATTTTGGATTTGGTACGGTACAATCCCGACACGGCGCTCGAACCGGTTACACTCGCGGGAATAAGGATTCTTTGCGGGCCGGTCCCGGTTGTCTTCTACATAGCCGGCATAGCCGTGCTTGCCGCGTATCCCATTACCCGGGAATACTACCGGAAAATGATCGAAGACGGGGCCATTCCGCCGGCTCGCATACGCAAGTCAAGGAAGTCATGAGCAAGATTCCGGTTCACGCGAAGAAAGGAACAAATTTCTACGCTCCGCGGTTTTCCAGCGGCAAATTCAGATTCGCTACAATCGTCGGGCCTTTATACAACCGTCTGGTTCAGGGTATTGCAGGAATCGAAGTATTGAACATGGAACTTCTGCATCGGGCTTACCTGGATTTTGAGAGAAAACGCGTGAGGCTGATTATTCTCTTCAGGCACGGCGCCAAGGCCGACGGTCCCGTGGTTCTGCAAACCGTCGTAAGGGAGCTCAAAAAGTGGTGCCGGGCAACCGGAAAGCCGCTGGCGACAAGGCCGCATACTCACTTCCTTTACGGGAAAGACGTGCTCAACTGGGCGGGATCCCTCGCCCGCTGGATCTTTCCAGGCATCGGGGGTGTTCCGGTAGTAAACGGCAGGATGGAGAAACAAGCCCACTCGGTCATCAGAAAACTGCTCAAAGACGGTCAGTTTCCCGTCGCCTTCGCTCCCGAGGGGCAGGTGACCTACCACACCTACCGGACTTTTCCTTTCTCGGCCGGAACGACAAAACTGGCGGCGTGGACCCACCAGGACCTCCGTAACGACGGTCGTGAAGAATCAGTTATCGTGCTGCCGATGGCTATCGGATACCGGTATGCAAAAGACGCGGGAAAGCTTTTGAAAGAGATCATCAAGGTGCTTGACCTGGAGACGGGGCTCCGCGCGTCGGCAATTGACGACTCCCGCGAAGCGCTCCTCGAGACGACGGAATCTCTCCTCGATTCCCT
The DNA here is from genome assembly GCA_016930115.1 of Spirochaetales bacterium. Classification (GTDB taxonomy): domain Bacteria; phylum Spirochaetota; class Spirochaetia; order ARS1246; family ARS1246; genus JAFGHN01. The sequence goes on from JAFGHN010000155.1 coordinate 7,793, forward strand.
TGAAAAGGCATACGCATGCGGTTACCCGCAGCTGGTCGATTTCGCGGGCCGGGCCAACCTGCAGCAACGGGTCGACAGAATGTGTGACATGATACTCAAATGCCATGAGGCAATCCTGGGATACCGGGCGAAAGGTGAGATTCTCGATCGCATTTTCAGGGTCCGCTACTGGGACATGGATAGCGTACACAGAGAGGACATCGATCCGGAGAATCTTGCGCCGGTTGAGCGCTCGCTTGCCGATCACAGGGCGTATATCGCTTCCGCGGCGATGGTACATCAGCAGATAGTCGATCTTCTCGAATACGTGGGCCCGGATTACATCAAGCCGGGATGCACCTCCACCAGGCTTGTTGAATATGGGATGAACCTGCTCGATCTCTGCAACCGGATAAGCGGCGGCAACGTGGATTCGCGTTTCTTTCCCAAACGGATGCGAGCGAGGGTCCTCTTTGGGGAGCCTGTCGACGCGTCGGCATACTTCGAAGGTCCCGCAGGGATGTCACGCATAAGACTGCGGAAGTTCAATGCCGAGCTCAGATCGATATTTGACGGCCTGGTGGCCCGGTTGGAAGAGCGATACGGATAGGCCTTGACATGACTGACCTGTCCGGAACATCAGATACCCCGATCGCACCGCTGTTCGGCCAAGGTTTGCTCAGGCGCCCCGACGGCGCAAACAGCGTTCATCTGTTCCGCGCGCTCTCGCTCCTCTGCGGTTATACATCGTTTCCGGACAATCCTTATGTCACCAGGTTGTACGAGGCAATCGGAGAATACTCCCATTACGTGTTTATACTGATAGACGGTATGGGAACCTCGCTCAAGGGCTTTCTCCCTCCGGGCGGCTGCCTTTCGAGAGCGCAACAAGAGGTTATTACGAGCGTCTATCCTTCCACGACCGCCGTAGCGCTCACCTCGCAGGCAACGGGCCTCTGGCCGGCGGAGCACGGAATTACCGGGTGGCATACCTATCTGCCGGAGAGGGACATCACAGTGCTTCCTCTCAAAGCCACGGAACGCTTCAGCAGAAAGCCGCTGCAACACTTCGGCATACCCTTCAGGGAAGTTGTGAAACCCTCGAGCGTTATTCCGGATTATCCCTGTGAGAAGCGGGTGTTTGTAAAGAAACCTATCCGTCGCGGGCAGTTTGCCAAATGGGCGTTTTTCGGTATCACACGAACCGGGACCCGTTCGTTTTCGCAATCCTTCGACCGGCTTCGCCACCATGTCCGCGGCGCCGCGGGGCCGTGGTTTTCACATCTCTACATCGACGATCTCGATTCATTGAGCCACCGTCACGGTTCGAAAAACGAGCGTGTGCGGTCACTGATCGATATAATCGACGAAAACATTTGCCGGTTACGCGACGCCGCAGGTGAACAGGTAAGAATTATAGTAAGCGCCGATCACGGACATGTCGATATAGACCCCCAACGCCATCACCTGCTGCGCGAAGGTGACCCCGTACTCGATCTGCTGTTTGCGCCCCCGTCCGGCGAGTCCCGTAATCCGATATTTCATGTGCGCCCCGGCAGGGAAGACCAGTTTGCAGAACTTTTCGCCGCGCGTTACGCAGACGATTTCATCCTCGCCGATCCTGACGACATCGAAACGGAGAAACTCATGGGACCGGTCTCGTTCACCGATGTGACCAAGGCGAGACTAGGCAGTTTTGTCGGTATCGCAAAAACCCCGGCGGCAATCGAGTACGTTCCTGCGAACGGGGAGAGCAAACGGCACAAAGGTATGCACGGCGGATTGAGCAGGAAGGAGATAGAGATTCCTCTATTCGTTTTGTGACACAAGTGTGGTCAGCGCACTTCCATGAAGCGCGCGGTTTGCTCGGGGTTTTCGCATCTGGTGCAGGTAAACATCGGATGCCCGCTCTTTTGAAGCGTCCTGACGTAGTCGACCTTCTTTTCCCTGGGCAACCCGGCGTAATCTTCATCCACCTCGTTGATAAGCACTTTGTAACCGCAGATCGGACAAAAAATCTCGACCGGTCTATTCGCTTTATTATCTTCGTCAATCATATATATTCATACCGTATACCGCTTGTAACATATACATTTTACGAGGCAGGTGACTACAAATCGGGAGTATCCGCCCTCACTGCCTCTCCTCTGGATACCCGCCCCACCACGAGAAACGCTGCGAACATGCAGATCGCCGCAAAGATAAAAATGCCGCCAAAGCCGAACAGGTCGATGATGAAACCCGTTATCGGCGGCGAGATGATAGCGGCCGTCTGCGAAAAGGTGTAGTAGAGCCCGGTGTAGATACCCATGTTGTCATAGCTTGCCATCTGCCAGAGCATGGGAAACGAGTTGGTGACCACGGTCACCCAGAAGATGCCGAAGATGAAAAGCAGGAAAAAGAAACTCAAGAGCATGAGCGTCTGGGAGAGCTCAGCATGTTGGCTGATGATGCCGTGCGCCGCAAGTAACAGCGTAATGACAGTGAGCGCGATGAGCGAAAACCGGATGGTGGCTTTTCTGCCCTTTTTGTGGGCTATGACGCCGCTCGGTATCGCAAAAATCGCGTAAGCGATTGCGACCATACCTGAGGCCAGCCCGGCGGTCCCGGAGGATACCCCTATCACCTCC
>JAFGHN010000022.1 GCA_016930115.1 Spirochaetales bacterium
GGTCGGTCGCTGACGCGGTTTCCGGCGCCACCAACTCGGATTTCAAGGATTATTTCGCTCTCGCCCAGGCGGCGATTGCACAGCTCAAAATGCAGTGACCCGCCGGGCGTGTACCCGGCTACTCGAGGATCCGCTGACCGTACAAGTCACCGCCGCCGGCGGTCTGTGTGATGACCGCCGCACGGTACTCTTTGATCTCCAGCTCCTCGAAGGCGTTGACAATTCTGAACTGCGTGGGTAGATCCTCCCACCTGGCTCGGTGAAACTCTATCGCGCCGTCGCCCTTCCACATCCGCTTCACCAGGGCGTTTGGACCGCCGGCCGGGCTTATGACGGGATAAGCAGCGTCGGCTTCACCCCAGGCACCGGTCCTGGGGACATACTTGTAGTGCATCTGTCCTTCGATGACGCCGTCGGTGCGGGGCGGGGCCGGTCTCGGGAAGCTCTCAGGATCGATTTCTTTCATGTTAGAAAGTTTCATATCGAGAAAACGGAACCCGAGCCAGCTCGCCGCCAGATGCGTTTCGCCGCGACAGACCACCGGTTCCGGCAGCTCGCAGTAAATCTTGTTGAATCCAAGCTGTTCGCGCCCCGTGAGGATAGGGTCGGTTAGGTTCTCCCAGAGCACCGTCAGGAAGGGCCCCTCTGCCGTATCCCTTTTTCCGTTGAACCGCACTTTGAAGTTCAAGCCGAGTACGTTGTAGCCGCGCCCGGCCAACCACTCAATCTCCTTCATGTGCGAAGTGAAGACATTCACCACGGGCTCGCCGATGACCTCGAATCCTTCGGGCACCATCGCCTCCAGCTGTTCGCGGTTGGTAAGAAAGCTGACGGAGTAGCTCATTGTCTTTGGAGAATCTTTGTTGGCGAAGCGCCCGCCGTCGCTATCGTGCCTTGGCCCGGTCATCGGGCCGAAGTGCACCGGCATCATGTACATTCTTTTATGATCAAGCTTGTAAGACATTATTACTCCCCGTAATCCGCACAGTCCGGAGTCATGGCTTCGATTATGAAGTCTACAAAGACGCCGGGGACATCCAGGAAGAACTCCTCGTCTGAAAAGGCTCGAACAAGCGGTTTGTAGCCCATGCTCTCTATCCATGTGCCCAGTTTCCTGAGCTCCTTCTCCGGCTCGTCGCTGAGAAAGGAGATCTGGGACCTGAACTTGTCGGTCTTCCGCCACGGGAACCTGCCCGCGCAAAAGAATCTCCCCAACAACCATTTTGTCTCCGGCGTTGTTGCGCTTGCACAAATCTGAATGTCTACCGGGATCTCCCCCTGCCGCATCCAGACTGTCCGGTTGTTCAATCTGCGGAGGACTCTAAACCCAAGCCTTTCAGTGAAAAGAGCCACAACAAAGTCAAACGCATTTCCTGATACCCGGAACGCGCAGTGATTGAGTTCCACTCTCTTCCCTCCGATGCACTTCACGGCTGACATGCTTCCCGTGACGTAAGAATCTGTAATCTATAACGAGAAGCAGCGTAAGTCAATTTACCCGCACGCCCCTTGCGGCGGCCGGCGAATATGAGCATCATGGGCGGTGACCCCATGAACCAACCACTCGCAAAGATTTTCTCTCTTTTTTCCGTGGCTTTTCTTTTCGCTGTCGCTCCAGTCGACGCGCAGGATACACGTTACGGCGGTATCCTCACTCTTGCGAATAGAAGTGATCCCCCCGCCGGATTCGATTCCATGCGGACGAGCAGCATCGCGCTTCATCACGTCGGCGGGGCGATCTTCGGCGCCGGGAATCTCGTCATGCGGTGCAGGGAAAACTCCTACGATGTCTGCCCGTATCTCGCGACCCACTGGACGGCGAACAGGGAATACACCGAATGGATCTTTGCAATCCGCACCGATGTCTACTGGCACGACGGGGTACAATTCACCGCTGAAGACGTGAAGTTCTGGTTTGACCTCGTTTTTTTCGGCGCCGAGGCAAACGGCAACATCAGGGCGCCCGCCTATTTTGCCACGGAGCTCGGCGATATCGATACGGTGCAGTTGCTGGAACACAACCGCGTCAAATTGACTTTCAAACAACGCAATCCCTACCTCGCCGAGATTCTTGCAAACCCAAGGTTCAAGATCGCCCACCCGAAGCATCTGATGGAGCCGCTGATTCGAAACGGGAACGTGAGCGTCAGCCCTCTCGATGTCGGCTTGGTGGGTATCGGGCCGTTTTCGGTTTCTTCATACCGGAAGGGAAGCCTGATACGCCTGGAGAGAAATGACCGGTACTTCGAGGTAGACGGTCAGGCGAGAAGGCTTCCGTATCTCGACGGGATCGATTACGTGATCATGCCGGACCCCTTTGCCATGGATATAGCCTTCAGGACCGGGCGGCTTGACGGAGGCGCGCGGGGACAGGGGCACTATCTTTCCGCCGAGCGTATTGAAGGTTACGTGAGGGACCTTGGAAACGATGTCTATTTTGCCGAAATGGACGGAGGCAATTTCAGACTCGCATTCAACGTTCTCAGAGAAGGCCCGTGGCAGGATTCAAGGGTCCGGAGAGCTATCGCCCTGTGGATAGACAAGCCGGCGGCCGTCTCCTCCGCTCTCGGCGGATACGGATGGACGACACCTGAGCTGGGGCCGGCTCACCTGCCGGTCTTGCGGTACTTCATCAACTGGCCCAAGATCGACAGGGAGCCGTTGGCCTACCGGCGGGAAAGAGCGCGCGCGCTCATAGCGGAAGCCGGGTATGCAAACGGCTTTACGATGGACCATCTGGTGCGCGGCCTCAATCCGGTCACCGGCGAGTTTCTAAAAGCCCAGCTTGCGGGGCTGGGAGTCGACCTCAACTTGCGGGTTGTCGACGAAGGCGAATGGAACCGCGCGCGCGTCAGCCTGGATTACGACAGTCAGCAGGGAAGCCTTACTCCCTCGCCAATACCGGAAGGAACAATTTCGGTCTACGGTCGCTACAGCAAAAACCCCGACGCTTACGCAAAGCATGAGGATGCGAAAGTCGATGAGCTTTACTTTGCGCTGCGAAACGCGGCGTCTATCGAACAACGTATCAGGTTATGGAGAGAAATCGAAGAGTATCTTTTTCACGAGATGACCTATATCATACCGATTGCTGAGGCGATATATGTCGTACCCTACCGGAGTTATGTGAAAGGTTTGGCCGTTCCGATAGAGGACGCTCACACACACACCGATTTCGCCACGGTATGGCTCGAAGAGAAAACGTAGCGTGCGCGGCCTGCGGGGCAGGTTAACGGTTGATGGGACAGTACCTGATAAAACGGTTTCTCATAATAATCCCTTCGCTGTTCATCATAACGGTGTTCGTCTTCTTCATGCTCAGGATCCTGCCGGGTGACGCCGTGCTGATGATACTCGCGGATACGCCGCATTCAGTCCAGATGCGGGCCGCCTTGAGAAGCGAGCTCGGGCTGGACAAACCGGCGATAGTCCAGTACCTGATCTGGCTCGCCCGGATGTTCGACGGCAGCTTCGGCGGCCGGTCGTTCGAAACGGGCGATGAAATCGGCAGCATGGTTGGCGAGCAACTCCCGGTCACCTTCCTCCTTGCCGGGTATACCTTCGTCTTTTCTGTTCTCTGGGCACTGCCCGCGGGTATTGTTGCAGGCCACCGTTCCGGCCGTGTATCCGACAGGTTCCTGAGATTTTTTGCCCTCGTCGGCCTATCGATACCGAACATACTCGCGGCATCGATGATACTCCTCGGTTTGTTGAAAGTTTTCCGCTGGTCGCCGCCGATTATCTATACACCGCCCGGGGAAGACGGGGCAGCTCATTTCCAGATCATGCTGTGGCCGGTACTTATACTCTCCTTCGAATATGGTTCCCATCTGCTTCGCGCGGCAAGGAACGCAGTGGCCGGTGTACTCAAATCTCCGTTCATCCGGGGCGCAAAGGCACGGGGAGTCCCGCCCTTCGCCCTGCTTTTTCGCCACGCCATGCCGCCTGTTCTGGCTATTACTATTTCGTTGGCAGGAGCGCACTTCGGCGCGCTGATCGGCGGAGCGCTGGTGCTTGAGGCTGTTTTTGGGTTGCCGGGGATAGGCCGGGGTCTCGTACAGGCCGCTGTGGCAAGAGATTTCCCGGTAATACAGAGCTACGTCGTGATCCTCGTCGGTCTCTATTTGCTTCTCAATATGGCTGCTGACCTGCTGTACAGCTCTATCGATCCACGACTGAGAACACCCCTTTCGGA
>JAFGHN010000156.1 GCA_016930115.1 Spirochaetales bacterium
GCCTTACAAGCAGGAAGTCGATGGTTCGAGTCCATTATCGCCCATGCAAGAAGGACAATCTTTTTGGGATTGTCCTTCTTGTTTGAGTCTGGAGATAATGGACTCTAAGAGAGCGAGCGGCGTGAGCGATTAGCGAACGCAAATCCGGCAGGATGGCGGATTTAGCGAGCGAAAGGGGCCCGAAAGGAGGAGGCACGATGCCGACGACTGGAGGGCGAGTCCATTATCGCCCATTTTCCGTAGCGGAAACCACAAGAGGAAATTCTTGATGAGCGACGAGGGAAGGATGACGACCTATTCTGCCGGGAAAAGTGGGAACATTTTGGCCGTTTATCCCTTCTCCCGCAAGAAACCACGGGGCGCCAGGTGCAATCGGAGTCGGAAAAATCGGCGTGTTCCGAAATATCCAGAGCCAAGGGCATTGGACAGTAAGCTGATTCAGGACTTGTCCACGTGCTATGGTTGCATCTATTAACTACCGACTCAGTAAGAGAATACGTATTGTTGCGGGCGGGCCTGACGGAGTGGTCGGCAGGCTTCCGGCATCGTTACTCTGACCGTGGCGATTACGTGTAATAAGCAACTTCCACCAAAAAAATTCGTGCATTTGCTATTATCTCCTAAATGAGCGATACTTAACAAACAATTTGGTGATTGTGAAAAAAAATTAGAATAGGAGATTGGAGCATGAAGAGAGTAAATGAAGAAGTGAAGAGAGAAAGTCTATTGAAAGAATTATGCGGCGAAGACGCAAAATTGTATGATTGTCTCGCCAGTTTTTTATATGAGAATCCGGAACCGGTCATATCAAAAGAGGATCTCAGTACTCTTGCTGATCAAGCTGAGAAGACCGGAAATTACGGCTTTGCCTTGGATAAGGCGATTTTCGAGGCTGCACAAAAACCGGGAGAAAGAGAGAAATACCTCACTTTGATCCGTACCCTCGCGTCAAAAAGCGTGCCCGGGATTGAGAAAGAAATCGAGGCGGCGGAGAAAGCCGGATTCTCCAGTAAGGCTGCTTCTCTCAGGAGCAAAGCGGAACATCAGAGATTACTGAACGATCGAACTGAAGATGTAATAAACATAGCTTCCACGTTCTACCTGGAGAAATTGGCGAATCTGGGAGCGAATGCGAAACGGGAAGAGAGAGAACAAGAGCGAAAGGTAGTGGAAAGGGAAGAACTGCGAATAAACATGCAGGAAAAGGACAAGCGGGAAGCAAGGAAAAAAGAACGAAGAGGTTTGGGACTGAGAAAGCGAAGGGAAGTCAAGAAACAAGACAGGATGGAACAGCAGGCTGCTGCGGAAAGGAAAGAAACGCGGGAAAAAGAGAGAGCAGCGGTAGAAAAAGAAAATATTGAAATAAACGAGCAGGAAAAAAAAGACCGGGAATCAAGAAGAAAAGAGAGAATGTAACAACAAGCGCGCGACTTCCTGGTTATTCACACCGGATGCCGGAGGCGGGTTATCGTCCGCGTTCGGCGACCATCTTTAGGAAATACGCGTGAACTCTCGTATCCTCCGTTAACTCGGGATGAAAACTCCCCGCGAGGATATTTTCCTTTTGCATGAGCACCGGCTTATTCTCGAATTCCGCCAGAGTTATCACCGAGTCTCTCATTTCGGTCACCATGGGCGCTCTGATAAAGACCGCTCGAAAGGGTTTCTCTCCAATTGCGGGTATGTGAATATCCGCCTCAAAACTGTCGACTTGTCTTCCGTAAGCGTTACGCTGGACCGAGATGTCGAGAACACCTAAGCGGTGCTGGTGATTCTCCTTTGTCTGCGCGGCAAGAAGAATGAGCCCGGCGCAAGTGCCAAAGACGGGCATCCCCCCGGCTATTCGGTTTCTCATCGGCTCAAGCAATTCGTACGCGGCCATCAATTTACCGATGGTCGTGCTCTCTCCGCCGGGAATCACCAGAGCGTCAACACGCGCGAGATCGGCAGGTTCGCGAACCTGGAGCGTCCCGGCGCCCAGCAGTTCGAGCATGAGCGCATGTTTCTCGTAATCACCTTGAAGCGCGAGTACTCCTATCATCGGCATAGTGATTGCTTACCAGCCCCGTGTGGCCAAAAGGTCCTTTTCTTCGAGCTCTTCCATGCTGATCCCTGTCATCGGTGTACCAAGGTCCTTTGATATCTCGGCCAGCTTCGCCGCATCTTTGAAGTAAGTCACCGCTTCAACTATGGCCTTTGCCCGTTTTTGAGGATTGTCAGACTTGAAGATTCCGGAACCGACAAAAACAGATTCCGCACCCAGTTGCATCATCAGTGCCGCGTCCGCCGGCGTGGCGACGCCACCGGCCGAGAAATTGGGAACAGGAAGCTTACCGGTTTGCGCTATTTCGACGATGAGGTCATACGGCGCGCCGAGCTCTTTGGCTTCGCTCATCAGCTCCTCAGGAGGGAGAACGGTGAGCCTGCGTATTCCGTCCATTACAGATCGCATGTGACGCACGGCCTCTATGATGTTTCCGGTACCGGCCTCGCCTTTTGTGCGAATCATCGCGGCGCCTTCCCCAATCCTGCGCAAAGCTTCTCCGAGATTCCGGCAACCGCAGACAAACGGTACGGAAAACCCGTGCTTTTCAACGTGGAACCGGTCGTCAGCCGGTGTGAGCACCTCACTTTCGTCTATAAAATCTACTTTTAATGCTTCCAGTATCTGCGCTTCCACGAAATGCCCGATTCGGCATTTGGCCATGACCGGAATCGATACGCACTTCTGGATTTCGATGATTTTTGAAGGGTCCGACATGCGTGCGACGCCGCCCTGGGCCCGGATATCGGCGGGAACTCTTTCCAGGGCCATGACCGCCGCCGCGCCCGCATCCTCGGCTATTTTGGCCTGATCCGCGTTAGTCACATCCATGATAACGCCGCCTTTCAACATTTCGGCCAAACCCACCTTGTTTCGCCATGTTGAAGTCTGCCGCGATGACCAGCTATTTTCTTTCATTGTCTTACCATCCACTATCGAGATTTTGTATTATTGATCGAGTCAAACTGTCTAGGCTGAAAGTATGTCAGATGCGGGGGAAAGTCAATATTCTCAAAAAAGCCGCCGGACGCATCCGTAGAAAAAACAACGGCGCCATGGTAGTATGAAGCCTGTGAACGGCGTAAAGGTCCACCTTGAAGAAGTCAAACGGCGAATAAACGATGCGGCAACACGCGCCGGCCGGGATCCGGCATCGATTGAAGTGATGGCGGTCACGAAGACACGCAGCGAAGAGGAAATCAGAGAAGCGGTGGATGCGGGTCTGGTGCTCATCGGTGAGAATCGTGTCCAGGAGGCGATGGCGAAATTTCCCAAAGGCGACCGCGGGTACCGCCTTCACCTTATCGGGCACCTGCAGCGCAATAAAGCGAGATTTGTCCCGGGATTTTTCGACTGTGTCGAATCTATCGACAAAATAGAGACCGCCGCCGCGCTCGAGCGGCAGTGCAAGGAAATGGGGACAGAAGTTGATGTTCTTCTTGAGGTCAATACCTCCGGGGAACAATCAAAGTCCGGTTTCACATCCGCGAACAAGCTGAAAGAGGCGATTGACAGGATCGGCGAAATGGATTGGATTCGGCTGAAGGGACTGATGACCATCGCGCCGTTCAGCGAGGATACCGCTGCGGTGCGTCGGTCCTTTTCGAGTCTGCGGTCGATGTTTGAAGAGGCGAGGCGACGAGCCGATGCGGGCGAGTTTGTCACTCTGTCCATGGGGATGTCGTCCGATTTCGAAATAGCCGTGGAAGAGGGCGCCACACGGGTACGCCTTGGAACGGTGCTGTTTGGTGAGCGGCCGTGAGAGCGCTGTCTTTTGTCTTGCTGATACTGCTTGTGTGCGGACAGCTTTCCGCGCAGACAGGCACGGATACGGCCGCATCCAAAAACGAGCAGGAAGAAGGCGGCACGGGGTATGAGCCGTACTCTGAAGAGGAGTTTCCCGCCTGGCTGCACGACCTCCGGCGCGCCGAAGTTGTGCTTATAGGCTCTTTTCCCATTACCATGCTTTTCACCTCGCTTGGCTACCAGGGGATCCGCGCAATTATCAATGCAGCGACGGGTGTTCAAACGACTGGGGCGCCCGGCATCGGCGGCGCCGATTTTACGCCGGAGGAAAGAAAAGGGATACTGATTACGGGGACGTTGCTGTCGGTCGCGGTTGCTGTCGCCGATTACCTGATTGGTTTGACTGGTGCATCCGATGCCGAGTGAAACAAGAAAAAAGATCGAACTGCAGATCGCCGATGAACAAGTGCAGGGGCTGCGGCTTGACCGGTTTATCGCCGAAAATCTGAAAATCTTCACACGAAACCAGATTGGAAACCACGACGTAGAAGCGTGGGTCAATCAGAAGAAGGTGAAATTATCGAAAAAAGTGTCCAGCGGTGACCATATCGAAATAACCTACACCGCGGCGCGGCCTGTGACATACGAACCCGAGAAGATGGACCTGGATATACTGTACGAGGACGGCAATGTTGTCGTCGTCAACAAGCCGCAGGGAATGGTGGTCCATCCGGCCGCCGGTAACCGGACGGGTACTCTTGCGCAGGGATTGCTCTACCTGTACAAAGAGTTGCGCGAAACCTTTGATGAGGACGAGGCGAGGCCCGGCATCGTTCACCGGCTGGACAAAGATACTTCAGGCGTGATCATCGTCGCCAAGCATCCGCGGGCACAGAACCAACTTGCCTCTCAGTTCAGAAGAAAAAAGGCTTTCAAAAAATACTATGCTGTGGTCCGCGGAAGTCTGGTCAATTCGAGCGGCAGCATCGAATCTTATATCGTGAGAGACCGGCGGAACAGGCAGCGGTTCGCGGTTTCCGAACACGAAGGCAGACTCGCCCTCACGAACTATCGGCTCTTGAAGAGCTGGGCCGACTATGCGTTTGTCGCTCTCATGCCGGTGACCGGAAGGACCCATCAGCTGCGGGTCCACATGAAGCACCTCAACCACCCGATCCTGGGCGATGCAATGTACAGCCGTAAAGACAACCGATTCCCGGAGGCTGGTCTCATGCTGCACGCGTATTCGCTCTCCATCTTGTTGCCCGGGGAAGAGGCCCCGCGGACTTTCAGAGCGCCCCTCCCGCAGCATTTCAAGGAGACGCTCAAGAAAATCACTTCTCTGCAAGCGCGGGATTCGTGATCCTTTCGGCTTCGAGCGTGGAAGGAGATCCGTGACCGGGAAATATGAGATAGTTGCGTTCCAGCGTCAGTATTTTGGTTTTTATTGAGGTGATCAACAGTTCGCGGGCGTAGCTGTTGGGGGTTGTGCCGATGACACCGGCACCAAAAGCGTCACCGGTAAACATACAGCTTCCTGTGATGTAGACGAGAGAATCCAGGGAATGACCTTGAACACCGATCGCCCTTACGCCGATACCTGAGAAATCAAGGGACTCCCCGTCGACTACTTCCGCACTTTTGAAATCGAGAACCTGCTTATTTCCGGAGTAGACGGTGAAGTCATAGATTTTTCGCAAGGTCTTGAGACCGCTGGAGTGGCTTTCGTGTGCATGGGTAAGCAGAACGTTCTTTATGTAGTAGTTGTTTGATTCGATGATATTGAGAAGCGCGACGTTCAGCGTCCCGGGATCGATAATGATTGCGTCTCCCCCTTCGTCAGGACCCAGGATGTACGTATTAGAAAACCCCGCGACGGAAAAATGAAAATGCAGCTTCATAATCTGGGACTCTCGCCGAAAAACGCCTCCTCGTAATTTGAATACTTGAAGCTTACCTCAATCCGCTTTGTGTTGTTGAAACGGACTTTTTTCAGATTGCAGTCAACAAAAGTCGTGTCCGAAATATCGGAATACGCAAAAGTTGAGAAATACAAATCGGAGCCGTTGAATGAGCAGCCTTTCGCCGTGACGCGGTTGAAGTTGCAGTGGACCGTGTCGGATGAACTGAAGTCGCATCCGTTCAAGGTCGCCCCCGCGAAAACCGAGTATTTCATGTCCGTGTTTTTGAACAGGCAGTCGCGAAAGACGCAGAAATCGAAAAAGACAATTCTCAGGCTGCAACCGGAGAAGTCTACCCGGTTGAAAACCCCATGGGAAAACCTGCTCACATAGAGGTTTTTTCCGGCGATGCTCATGTCCGATAGTTCGATGTACTCCGCGTTCAGATTCTTTATGGTCTCGTTCTCTTTCAGGCGGCGCGAAATCCCTTCCGTGACTTCTGCAGGGTTCTCGAGGTGATAAAAACAGTAGCCGGTCCCTGTTACCGCCGTGAGAAGGCAGCCGTCGTGTTTGCAGCCTTCAATCTCGAACACAAGCACTCTCCCGGTATACAATGAGTCTGTCTTACCGATCCGCCTTCACAGAGCCCGGATCACTCAATTGGCTACCCCAAAAGGTACTACATGTACACGGAAAGGGAAACCTTCCAACCCATGTTGAGGGCACAGAGCCGTACATGGTATAATCCCGGTATGGCGGTTTGTTTCTCATGCGGAACTGAGCTTACGTTTGACAAGGTATTTCGCAGTACCGAATGCCCGGGTTGCGGAAAGGCGGTTCGAGCGTGCAAAAATTGTGCGTTTTACTCGCCGGGCTCGCATTGGGATTGCAGGGAGACGATTTCCGAACCGGTGCGGGAAAAAGAGACCGTCAACTTTTGCGAATACTTTGCGCTGGGAAAAAAAACGGCCGGCGTGGCGGAAAAAAAGAAAGGCAATTCACGCTCGGCTTTCAACAACCTTTTTGACAACTAGTTTGATGAGGGCGACTATTCTCCACGGAATAAACAACATATACGCGGTTGCTCACAACGGTAAACATTACGATTGTGTTATCAAAGGGAAACAGCTGAAGGGGACGGGGAGAAGCTACGCTCCGTTAGCGCCGGGGGACGAGGTTGCCCTTGAGCTTCAAAGCTCCGGTTTTTCGCAAATCACCGAGAGGATCGAACGCAGAAACGAGTTTTCCAGATGGAATACAAAGGGAAAAGCAGTGCAGACCCTTGCTGCGAATGTTGATCTTGTTGTATGTGTGTGTTCGCCGGAATCTCCTCCTTTCAGACCACGGTTTGTCGACAGGGTGCAGGTTACCTGCGGGATCGAGAACATCCCACTGCTGGTTGTTCTCAACAAAAACGACCAGGGCGTCAGCCCGGAGATTAGAAATCGCCTCAGGGTGTATAAAAAAACTAACTGTGCGGTGCTCGAATGCTCGGTATTGACGGGCAGAGGCGTTGAGAAGATCGCAAAATATATCGCGGGGCGCCGTTGTGTCTTCTGCGGGCAATCGGGAGTCGGGAAAACGTCGATCATAAACAGCATACTCCCGGAGGCGAACCTGGCGGTGGGAAGTATATCCGCAAAATACAACCGCGGGCGTCACGTCACACGCTACGGGATTCTGCTCGATAACCCGAAAGGGGGATGGATCGTGGATACTCCCGGAATCAGGGAACTGGAAATTGTTGAAATAGAGCCGGCGGACCTCTCTTTTTACTTCCCCGAGATGGCGCATTACCGGGAGCAGTGCGCTGTTTCCGGCTGTACGCACGATCACGAGCCGGGCTGCGCGGTATTTGAAGCCGTAAGAGCCGGAAAGATCCATGAGGACAGATTCGAAAGCTATCTCAGAATACTGGAGTCGTTAACGAACAGAGAGCAATTGTATGGATCGCCGCAGCGTTGAGCTCCTCGAGTTCGATTTCATTCTCAGCGAGCTCAAATCACTCTGCACGGGCCCTGAAGGCGAGAAATGTGTAGAGCGGCAGGATTTTCTCACCGACCGGGAAGGCGTTGATGCACTGCTCGAGAAGGTGACGTATCTTAAACGGCTTATCGAATCCGACAGACCTTTGCCGGAGCTGTCCCTGCCCGAGATAGCCGGCGCTCTTGAAATGGTGAGAAAAGAAGGATCATCGTTGGATGGGGTGCAGCTGGCCTCCATTGCCCGGTATGTCGTGTCGAGCACGGTGCTGTACGGTTACGTCAGCAAGGGACTGAGCGAAAGTGACGTCAGTCCGCTAGCGCGCGAATGTGCCGCGATTCCGGATTTGCGTGATATTTCCAGGTTCTTGCTCTCGCAATTGGATGACGACGGGAGCGTCAAGGAAACCCTTCCCGCTCTGCGGTCAATCCGTGGAAAGATGCAGCGTGCCTGGAACGACATAAGCGCAACTACCGCCGCTTACCTTCAGAATCAGGCAACGATTTGGCAGACAAACGTGGCCACGCAGAAGGACGGAAGGTCCGTACTTCCCTTGAAGGCCGATCACCGCGGCAGCGTGAAAGGCATCATCCGTGAGGTCTCTTCCTCCGGGGCAACCGTTTTTATCGAGCCTTACGATCTGGTGGAGAAGAACAATACGTACGCGCTTCTGCAAAACGAGTACCGGATTGCGGTTGCAAAGATACTGAGAGAATGCTCCGCAATAATACGGCAACGCAGGGATGACCTGATTCTCATGCTGGAACATACCGCCTACCTGGATTCGCTTCTCGCCAGGGCGAAGTACGCCGCAAACCGCCGCTGCGTTCGAGCGGAAATGAAGGAGAGGGGTTTTTGCATCAAAGAAGGGCGGCATCCCATGCTGGGAAGAGCGGCCGTTCCCGTTGCGGTGGAGCTCGAGGTCGATCAATCGGTTCTCATTATTTCAGGGCCCAACGCCGGCGGAAAAACCGTAGCCCTCAAAACCATCGGGTTGTTTGCGCTGATGAACCAATTCGGTATGTGTATACCGGCAGGAGAAGGTTCGGGATTGCAGATTTTTTCGGAGGTGTTTGCCGATATCGGCGACGATCAATCTATAGAAGAATCCCTGTCGACATTCTCGGCCCATATGAAAAACATCGCGAGGTTTGCGGATAGGGCCTCCGCCGGCACGCTGGTCTTGCTCGACGAACTTGGATCCGGGACCGACCCCGAGGAAGGCTCCGCTATCGCGATGGCGGTGCTGGACCGATGTTTGGAAAAGACAGCGACAGTCGTAGCAACCACCCATCAGAGTGTTCTCAAAAGCTATGCGTTTTCAAAGCCGGGAGTGGTCAATGCCTCCGTCTCTTTCGATGCGGACACGCATCGGCCCACCTACAGGATCGTACAGGGGCTGCCCGGCGAGAGTCACGCTCTGGAAATAGCCGAGAACAGCGGGATGAATCAGGAGGTGCTTGCCCGCGCGAGACGCTACCTGGACGAGCAGAGTACCGATGTAGCGAAGATACTGCGCGAAATAACGGCTCAGCAGCGTTTGCTCAACGAACGGGAGTCTGAATACGAAAAGAAAAAAGGTGATCTGATAGAGAGAATCCGCGAAACCGATCTCCGCTCACTGCGGCTGAAACAACGCGAAATCGAGCTGCGCACCCAGGGGTACATGCAGCTTACGAAACAGATACAGGAGAGCAGGCGGCAGTTTGAGAATCTGGTAAAGGAACTTCGCGAAGGCGAATTGACGAAGGACAAGACCCGGTCCGCCAAACGGTTTATCGAACAGCTGCAGCAGACAGCGGATAAGGAGCGGGAACAGATAACGGAAGTCCGCCAGGAGCTTGCACCGGATCTTTCCATTGAACCCGGACTGACCGTGCTTGTGGGCAATTCCCGGCAACGGTGCACGGTACTGAGGAAGGCACGGAAGGGTTTCTGGATAGTATCGACGGACAAGCTCAAGATAACGGTCCCGGAATCTGATATCAAAGCCATCGTGCATACGGAAGCCGACGATGAGAAAGTAAGAATTGAACACACCGCTAACGCCGGCAATCCGGTCTTTGCCCTTGATCTGCGCGGGTACCGGCTGGCCGACGCGCTTGACGAGCTCGACAGGCAGATCGACCGGGCGATCCTGGCGAACATGCAGAGTTTTGAGGTCATTCACGGTTATGGCGAAGGCGTTTTGAAGGATGGTATTCACCAACGGCTTCGTGCCCACCGGACGGTCAAGGGATTTTACTTCGCGGTCCCCGAGGAGGGCGGTTTCGGCAAAACGATTGTGGAGCTTCTTTGAGGAGCACCGGTTGAACGGCGACAAGAAACCCTGTAATAATACCTCTATGAAAAATGCCCCGCGTCTTCTTGCCGTTCTGCTGGTGAGCATCAGTCTGTCGGCACTCCTCGCCTCCTGCATCGATATTGTTGCCGATGTCGAGATAAACAACGACGGAAGCGGGAGTATACGGCTTGCGTACACCGCCGCCCGGGCGCTGGTAAACATGGGTACCATCGATGAAGAGGACAGGTTTTACGCGGTGCCGATCAGCGAGCAGGATTTTTTGAACTCAGCTGAGAAGATCGACGGGCTTTCCCTCAGGACCTTTGATCTCAAGGAAGACGTGGATAACCTTCAGATAGAGGCGGTCCTTGATTTTGATTCCGTAGAAGCACTTTCGGCGTTGTTCAGCTCATCCGGTCCCGGCGCGGTAGACATAACCACTGAAGGTGGTGTCACTGTCTATCGGCAGGTTATCTACGGCGGTTCCGGAGAAGAGATAGACGATGAAAGCCGGGATTTTATCGAGACGTTCTTTTCGGAATACTCGGTTGTGTTCTCGGTCGATGCCCCGGCGGAAATAAAAGCCGTCAATCTGGGGGAGTTCTCCAGGAGGGCGGCAAACCTAAGACTTGCGATCACGGACATTCTCCTTTCTCCGCAGCCGGTGGTCTGGGAAGTGCGCTGGTAGGTTCTTGTGTCTAAAGGTTCTTTGGAGTCCTGGGAAAACAGCCTCAAAGCACTCTTTGATGAAATCGACGATGAGATAGAAGAACGCTTTGGTGCGCTCTACGATCTTCATCCCGCGAGGGCAAAAAGAGGCGGCACTTCTAACAAGGAGCAGGATGGCCTTTTTAATATAGGAGCGAGTTTTTCCGCCGGTTTCGGGAGCGAACACGGCAGGGGATATGTATTGGACATGGATATGATAACGTTGGAACGTGTACCCGATGAAGTGCGGCGCCATATCGAGGCATTGGTGGTGGAGCGGATAAAGGAAAAACTTCCCCGGTTCTTCCCGGGGAGGGAACTGTCTGTGAAACGCGACGGCAACGTCTTCAAAATCACAGGAGATCTCACTCTCTCATAACAGGAGCTGGTAGCATGAAAGAGAAAATAAGGAAATACACAAAAATATTGCGGATTGAGCTGGAAGACCTCCAGGAGGATCTTCTGATGATGGCGGAGATATACCATCAGCGTGAATTGAAGAGGGAGATAACGGATTATGTCTTTCTCGAAAACCTGTCGCTTCTCCAGAGTGAAATCGCCGGAATTGACAACATCATCAATTCTCTCCAGGATATAAATCCGGATGAATTTTCGTCGATCGAAGAGTTTGCCGGGTTCATATCGGAGCAATTCAAGAAAAAGACTTTGGATGCGGGGTTCCCGGAATCCGTTTTCGCCCTGGTAAACAGAAAATTGGTGAAAGTCTCACGTTATATTCTGAGCGAAGAAGATTAGACATCCCGCCCGAGTGGTGACAATCTTGATGTTTTACAGTCCCTTGAGTAATATGGGTCAAATTCGGTACGGAAGAGGAATCTATGGACATCCAACTGCAGGAGCTGATCGATAAGATCAAGTCTGAGGGAGTTGCGTCGGCTGAGAAAGAGGCTGCTTCAATTGTTGAAGAGGCCGAGAAGAAGGCTGATGCGATTGTCTCTCAAGCCGAAGAGGAAGCAAAAACGATTATTGAAGCCGCGAAACAGCAGAAGGAGCAAATGCTCCAATCAGGAAGAGATGCACTCGCACAGGCAGGAAGAGACCTCATCCTCAACGTACAGGCGAAGCTTACCTCACTTTTTCAAGCTGTAATCGAGGGGGAAGTCGCCGGAGCGCTCTCAGGTGAGGCCCTGCAGTCTGCAGTGAGCCAGATCATCACCTCGTGGTCGACGGAGCGCGGTGGCGGGGTTGATGTTCTCATACCCGAAAAAGAGTTCACGGCTCTTGAAGCGGGCTTGAGAAAAAAACTCGCGGCCAAATTGGCTGAGGGCATCGAGATCAAACCGACCGCGCAGATGAGCGCAGGTTTCCGGGTTTCGGAAAAAGACGGCGCTGCGTACTTTGACTTCACTCCCGCTGAAATCGCCGCAGCTCTCTTCCCGTACTTGAATCCGCGTCTGGTCGAGACCCTCCAGCGGGCACTAGCAGAGTAGGAAAGAAACATTGGGCCAGTACTATTACGCGGTCAGTTCTCTTCCTCATCTGTCCTTTGATTCGGAGACCTTCCCTTCGGACGAGCAGTTTGTGGCGCTCTGCCGTGAAAACCTTTCCAAAGCAGACCTCCGTGCCGTTCTGCAGCTGGATCTCACAGATGAGAAACTCCCGGAGGCGGCGCTCGTGAAGAAGTGGTTTGGCTGGAACTCTTCTTTGCAGGCGGATCTGGCGTTCTTACGCGCGCAGGGAAGGGGAAAAAACGCCGACGAGTATCAGAACGTAGATAGAATTGCGGGTACCGAGGAAGTGGCCCGGGAGGCCTTTGCCGCCTCTTCCCCGCTTGCAGCGGAACAAGTGATCGAACGGGGCAGATGGTCTTTCCTCGATGAGTTGGAAGTGGGGCACTACTTTGATCTTGGAAAACTCGTGGTATATCGCTTGAGAATATCCATTCTCGAAAGAAAGGCGACTTTCCAGACCGACACAGGGCGCACGAATTTCAGAAGAATATATGATGCGGTGACTGAAGGCCAAATCGGCATACAACCGGAGCAGAAGATATGACAACGGGACGAGTTATCGGAATAAACGGCAACATGGTGAGCGCCATTGTTGAAGGCGATGTTTCTTTGAACGAGGTGAGTTACATCATCGTGGGCGACAGGCGTTTGAAATCCGAGGTCATTCGGATTCAGCGCAATGAGGCCTACATGCAGGTTTTCGAGATGACGAGAGGGATTGGTATAGGCGACAAGGTGGATTTTACCGGAGAGCTTCTGGCGGTCTCCCTCGGTCCGGGACTGCTCGGCCAGATCTACGACGGGCTGCAAAACCCCTTGCCCGAATTGGCGAAACAGTGTGGCTTTTTTCTGGACCGGGGAGTTTATCTGGCTCCGCTCTCGCAGACAAAAGCCTGGGAATTCACGCCGGCGTGCAAAAAAGGAGACACCGTAACCAGGGCGGACACCCTGGGCACCGTCCCTGAGGGGATTTTTGAGCACAGAATAATGGTGCCCTTCAACTTGTACGACACGTACACGGTCAAATCCGTGGCCGTAAAGGGCGAGTACAAAATCACCGACACGGTCGCCGAACTGGAGAACTCCCGCGGGGATGTCGTTCCCGTCACCATGACCTTTCAGTGGCCGGTGAAGCGGCCGATAGACGCCTACGCGGAGCGCTTGAGGCCGGTAGACCCGATGCTGACGAAGATACGGATCATAGACACCTTCCTCCCGGTGGCCAGGGGCGGCACTTTTTGCATTCCAGGCCCCTTTGGGGCGGGGAAAACCGTTCTCCAGCAGGCAACAAGCCGTAACGCTGAGGTGGACATAGTTGTCATTGCGGCGTGCGGCGAAAGGGCGGGAGAGGTTGTGGAGACTCTCCGTGAGTTTCCGGAGCTTCTTGATCCGCGGACGGGCAAATCCCTCATGGAAAGGACAGTCATAATCTGCAACACTTCTTCGATGCCTGTAGCCGCACGGGAAGCTTCGGTATACACGGCGGTGACCATCGCCGAGTACTACAGACAGATGGGTCTGAACGTGCTTCTACTCGCTGACTCTACCTCGAGATGGGCGCAGGCCATGCGGGAAATGTCGGGGCGCCTTGAAGAGATTCCTGGTGAGGAGGCTTTCCCTGCCTATCTGGAATCTGTCATCGCCTCCTTTTACGAAAGGGCCGGTCTCGTGAGGCTGAAAGACGGTTCCACCGGATCGGTAACCATTGGAGGAACCGTGAGCCCGGCGGGGGGAAACTTCGAAGAGCCGGTTACCCAGGCCACCCTCAAAGTAGTTGGCGCGTTCCACGGGCTGTCGAACGAGCGGGCGGGAGCGCGCAAATACCCGGCAATTCACCCGCTCGAAAGCTGGTCCAAGTATCCGGTGGAGGTATTGCCTGAAAAGGTGGAGGTGGCGCGCCGCCTGCTCCACCGGGGTGACGCTGTGGCGCAGATGATGAAGGTTGTGGGGGAGGAAGGCACAAGCCTTGACGACTATGTCATCTATCTGAAATCCGAGTTTCTTGATGCTTCCTATCTTCAACAGGACAATTTCAACGCTGTGGATGCGGCCGTGAGTTTTGAGAGGCAAAATCACGTTTTTGCCTTCATATGCAAGGTGCTTGAATCCGACCTGGAGTTCGCGGACAAAGATGAGGCCAGGTCATGGTTCTACCAGTTGAGGCAGAAGGCCCTGGATTACAACTACGCCGAATGGCAAACAGAGAGTTTCGAGAAATTGGAGAACGAGATGGAAGCGTTGCTGAACGAAAAGAAGAGCGGAGCGCCGGCTTAAAATAGCCCGGGCCGGAAAGACGGGCGAATAATCGGTTGCA
>JAFGHN010000157.1 GCA_016930115.1 Spirochaetales bacterium
CAACTTCACCGTTTTTTGCTCAACAAGAGGGAAACAATGTCGCGCGGAGTCAAGCGGCTGCTAATTCTTGTCGCTGCGAGCGTAATCTCCATTGCTGCAATTCTCTATTTCACGGTAGATGAGAGGACTGCGGAGGCGCTTGTAGACGTGCGACCGTTATTTCTTCTGGCGCTCTTGGGGCTCTGGATAGTCACCCTGGTTTTTGATGCCGGCTCCATCATGCTTTACACCAGGGGAACCGATGAAAGAATCGGTTTTTTCCCGGCGTTGAAGACCACGACCATCCGCATTTTCTTCAATCTGCTAACGCCTTTCGCCATTGGAGGGCAACCGGTCTCCGTTTACTCTCTCCATCGTGAAGGGGTGCCTTCCGGAAAAGGCTCTTCCATAGTCGTCATGAAATTGATTACCCTCGCGGCGTTCACCCAGATAGGCGCCCTGATCTCATTTCTTCTTTTCAACGACAGGATCAGCAATATCACGGCCTTGAACAAGATCATCATGGTTTCCGGGATTGCCGGTGTCGCGACTATCTTGCTGCTGACGTTGGGGTTCATCTATCCGCAGATTCTTGTGAAAACAATCACCGTCACCAACAAGCTTCTCCACGCGATCCGCATCGTCAAGCATCCGCGAAGAATAAGACGACAGGTGATTATGCAAGCTGCCACGGCCCGCAGAAGCTTCAAACGCTACTTTTCGCATCATCTGGGTTTGTTTATTTCCGGAACGTTCCTTAACGGTCTGGTCTACGTGGCGCAGCTGGTAATGCTCTGGTTGATACTCCTCGGTTTGGGAATCAACGTTACGTTTATGACAGGCATTGTGTTAGCGTCGATGCTGCTCTTTCTTCTGACCTTTATGCCGACTCCGGGTGCTATCGGTTTGGGGGAGGCGATCTTCTTTCTCCTGTTCTCAAAAACCATTCCCACATATATGATCGGGATCGCAATCGTACTCTGGCGATTTTTCTTCCATTACCTGAGCGCGATCCTGGGAGCGGTCAATTCCTCTCACTACTTGAGCGATATGCTCGTACGCAAGCAGGCGGCATGACAACAAAAAGGGGGACACTCCCGAGCGTCGCCCGGCGATGTCCCCCTACCCTGCTCTCTTGAGTAATAAGAACCGAACTTAGTACGTATCACCGTCTCCGCGGTACTTTCTGCCGTTCTGCCTGTCCTTGATCAGACGAACAGTCTTATATACGAGTTTGTCCAGTTGCGGTTTAAAGAAATATCCCAGTACCACCCCTACGAATAGCCAGAAAATCATTCCTCATCCTCCTGCACGATATTGATCCTGATCCCTTCTTTTGATTCAACATTCTCAACGCTGGGAATTGTCACCTTGAGAAGACCATTTTTGTACACGGCTTTGACTTTATCACGGTCAAACTTGTCTGCCGGCACAAAGTACTTCTGACCTTCGATGTCTTTCAGCTTGAGCCTGTGTTTGAAATAACGGACGTTCTCTGTCGTCTCCTGGTCTTTCAGCGCCTTTGCTGAAAGCACCATGTGGTCCCCCTGGAATTCGAGACTGATGCCTGATTCCGGAAAACCGGCCAGCGCGAACTCGAAAATCAAGGTCCTGTCTTCGGTGATATAGGCGTTTGCAGGTGGATAAGAATGATGAGGATAAAAATCCACATTCTCATCCCATTGGAAAGGTCCGTCTCCCCGGTGGGGAAACGTGAATCCCTTCTTGAAGGCTTCCCCGAAGCTGTGCGTCGCTTCGAAGATCTCGTCCAGCATCTGGGCGAGGTCGATTACGATGCGGTCTTTCATGTTACACCTCATTTGTGAGCGTGCTCTAAGATAGGCTCCTCATACGAGGCAGCCACGAAACCGTCCCGTTCCGGCGACGGTTCATCTATATAATTTGCAATTCTCATGCCAAGTATGTATTCGTACAGGGATCACACTAACTCTCTATGCATCAACGATTTGTTCGTCCGAACTACCGCGCCGCCTTTCCATCCAAAACGGTGATGTGTCAATGTGACTCTGTTTCGCGGCAAGTCCCGGGTTTTTGGGGCAGCGCGGCGTCTGTTTTATAGATGGCGAACATTGCCTTTTACCGCTCAATACTGGTATCTTCTACCAGTCGATGGGTACAAAAGTAGCATTCCTCGGAGAAATCGTCGGAAAGGCCGGCGTGTATTGCGTAAAACAGCTTCTGCCGGAATTAATCAGGCAAAGAGAATTAGATTTCGTCATCGCGAACGCTGAAGGCGCCACCGGCGGATTCGGACTGGGGAAAAACCATTCAATATACCTGCACAAGCTCGGTATCGACGTACTGACCGGGGGCGAGTGCATCTACTACAAACTGGATATGGTTGACCATATCAAAACCGCCCGGTACGTGCTGAGGCCCGCCAATTATCCGCCGGGAAATCCCGGCAGAGGATGGTGGGTATATAGGAAAAAAGACAGATCCTTAGGCGTTGCGGTGCTTCTCGGGCAATCAGGATTCAGCAGAGTACACTTAAGCAATCCGTTTTCGTTCTTGCCTGAGATTGTCAGGAAATTACGCGAAGAAACAAAGACCATTATCGTGGATTTCCATGCGTCCACTACGGCGGAAAAATACTCGATGTTCTACTACGCGGACGGCATGGTAAGCGCGGTGATAGGCACACACACAAAGGTCATGACCTCTGATGAGACGATACTGCCAAAGGGCACGGGTGTCATCTGTGACGTCGGACGCTGTGGAAGCCAGGACTCGGTGGGCGGGCTTGATTCCGGCGTTGAGATCAGAAAGTTTGTGACACAGGTACCCGAACGCTCGCAGGACACATGGGAGAATCTCGAACTGCAGGGCGTCGTTCTCGATTTCGACGACGATGGAAAGGCTGAAAAAATCGAGCGGTTCAAGTTACCGTGCAAGGAGATTCCGGATGACCGAAACAGCGATAGTGAAAAGTATTGACGGCGATACTGTAAAAATGGGATGCGGTCTTTCTGAAGGCTGCTCATCCTGTTCCTCAAGTTTCTGCAGCGCAGAGAAACGGATGTTTGAAGCCGTCAATCCAAAGGGGCTGCAGATAGAAAGGGGAGACCTGGTAGACATCTATATCCCGCCGGGCAAGGCTGTGGCCGCGGGATTTCTTGTACTTATCGTTCCGCTTCTGCTCTTTGTGGCCGCCTATCTTGTGGCGGGACGGGTGGTGAGCGGCGCATCCGAGGGCGTTCAGGCGCTCTTCGGTTTGATCGGTTTGGCCGCAGGCTTTCTCCTGAGTTTTGCCTACAGCAGAAAGAAAAAAGCCGCCGGGATGCCGGTGATTGTCTCTATCCGTACAAAAGCCGCAGAGGTGAACGACCCGCAGACAAGCCTTTGACCGCGGTTGGCGTGGTTTATACGCGGACTTTCCTGTAAAGCGTAGTCCAGGCAGTTTTTACAGACTCAAGAGAAGCATCCACGCCCAAAAGAGATTCGGCGTCACCGGTGAAAAGGTAGGAACCGACATTCATGGCTTCCCGGAGGCTCGCCAGCACGGATTTTCGCGCCGCTTGATCCATGTATATGAGGACGTTCCGGCAAAAGACAACATCCCTGTCCCTCAATGCAGTCGGGTCTTTCAGATTACGGCATTCAAACGTGACCGCTTCCTTGAGCTTGCCGGTGACGCTGTACCCGCCCGGGATCGGTCCAAAGTATTCTTTCAGATACCTGTGAGGGACATCTTCGACTCTCGATTCGGGATACGCGCCGTTCCGCGCCTCGATGAGCAGGTGCGAATCTTCATCAGTCGCGGTGACCTCAAGCTCGAACCCGGGCGGCAGCAAGTCCAAACAGAGCATGGCAATCGAATAAGGCTCCTCGCCAGTCGAGCAGCCGGCGCTCCAGATTCGCATGGTGCGATCGCCCTCTATAAGCTTTTTCTCGATGATCGCGGGAATCACGAAGTACTCCAGCGCCTTGAAGTGCGACTGATTTCTGAAGAACCTGGTCAGCTTGCTCGTCGTGATACTACTCACAATAGTCACCTGCATAATAGTATGGGAAAAACGCGGCAAAAAAGCGCTGAAAACAATCTTTCGGTCTTTTTCACCTGTGTTTTGCTCAAGATGTGCTATTAATATATCAGGAACAACAACCTCTGCGGTTGAACTTATCTATGCTACAGTTTGAAGTAAAGGGCATTGCCCTCGAGAAAAAATCAAGACTCCCTCTTGTGCTTCTCCACAACCCTGATAAGAATATCCTGTTGCCGGTCCATGTAGGACCGTTTGAAGCAAGCTCAATCATCGTTGAAATGGAGGGAGTCCAACCACCGCGTCCGCTTACTCACGACTTGCTTGCGGACATATTCTTAAGACATCACTTCAAACTGACGTCTTTTGAAATTTACAGATGCCTGGAAGACAAGCAGTTGTCACGCATCAGGTACCACTCGCGGTTCGGGTCGCACATCATGGAAGTGCGGCCGAGCGATGGAATCGCTCTCGCTATAAGACTCAATGCGCCGATACTCGTAGCTGATGAAGTTGTTCGTACACTCTCGGACAATCAAGAGCTATTCTGTGATTCCGATTTTTCGCGTTCGGAAATCCTCTATCTGGAATCCCAAAAACACCAGATCACCCTCATGTAGTTGCCTGATATATCAAAAAAACAGCATATTGAATGCGTCAGGTATAGTTTCGTTGACTTTTCGTCGAAATTCCTACGATAATCGGTACGCGTGATGAAAAACGGCGTTGTTGCACTCTGTATCATCCTCATTTTCGCGGGTTGCAGCCTTGATTATTCGTCGGCATACGTAACGGAAGACATGTCGGCGGACATCCCGGATTCGATACTGTTCGAGTTCAAGCACACGTCGGTAAAGGACGGCACGCCGGTTTTCAGGCTTTCCGCCGGAACGGCGTACATCTACAATAAGAGAAATGAGACAACGCTGTCTGATATCCTGTTTCAGGAGTTCAACAGGCGCGGCGAAATCATCACCGAGGGGCGTGCCGATGAGGCGGTTTTCTTCACTGATACCGAAAACGCCGAGTTCTGGGGTGATCTCTACTTCTACTCGCTCTCCGAAAAGGCGAGTTTCCAGACACCGTACCTGTACTGGGACAACGAGGAAAAGAAACTCGTCGGCAGGGAAGACAGCGATGTGCTGATAAGAAGGGACAGCGGAACCGAGATACTTGGAACCGGTTTTGAGGCCGAAGCGAGAACACGGATAGTGACGTTTTCCGGGCCGGTGTCGGGCACATACGTTCTGGAGGACGAGGATGAAGAGAAACCGGAGGAGTAGCTTGCCGCCGGCCTTTCTCGCCGTGCTGCTCGCGCTCATTCTTGTCGAAAACCTCGGGGCGGATGAATTCACCTGGAAGGCAAAACGTCAATGGTCGCGGTTGTCGGAAGGAAGGGAACTGACAGTGCTGTCCGGAGGCGCGGTCATCACTTCGGATGCGACGACGATTGTCGCAGACGAAATTGAGCTCTGGGGTACCGATTTCCGTTTTTCGATGGCGAAAGGGGCAGTGACGGCAACCGACACTGAACGCGGAATTATCCTGAAAAGTGATTCTCTCTTCTATGATAGAGAGGACGAGATAATCAGAGTCGACGGCTTCATCGACATGCAGGACCTGAAGAACGATGTGATCGCCCGGGGCGGTTTTTTCGAATACTTCGGCAAAGAAGAGATCGCTTATATTCAGATCGGGGTGCGCATACTCAAGGTGGACGAAGATACCGAGCTCGCCTGCAGGTCGGAGTTTGCGCGGTATCTGAGAAACGATGAGGTCCTTGAGCTCTCGGGTATGCCGCATGTAACCCGAAACAACGATGTGTACACGGCGGCGCGGATCACCATCAACCTTGATACCGACGAAATACTGCTGGACCGTGACGTGTCCGGCAAGCTGGTCACCGAGCCGGAAGAAAAACCGGCAGAGGGTAAATCTCCCGCAAGCGCAGGCGCGGGTGGTTCCAACTAACGCCATGACAAGTCTTAGAGTGGAGGGTTTAAGAAAGAACTTCGGCCGCAAGGCCGCCGTCCGTGACGTAAGCTTTTCGATGAATGAGGGTGAGATAGTCGGTCTCCTGGGGCCGAACGGAGCCGGCAAAACCACCGTCTTTTACATGATCGTCGGCTTTATCAGGGCAACCGCCGGGAGGATCTACCTCAACGACTCCAACATCACCCACAAACCGATGTACAAACGGGCGCGCCGCGGCATCTCATATCTGCCCCAGGAACCTTCGGTTTTCAGAAAGCTGACTGTGGAGAAGAATATCTGGTCCATTCTGCAAACCCGGAAAGATTTGACAAGAAAACAGAAGAAAATCGAGCTCGAGGCGCTTCTCGACGAGCTGGGAATCAGAGACCTGCGTCGACAGAAGGCCTACACGCTCTCAGGCGGTGAGAGACGGAGGACCGAAATCGCCCGTTCGCTTGCGATTAAGCCCAAGTTTCTTCTCCTCGACGAACCTTTTGCCGGAATCGATCCTATCGCCGTGTACGAAATCAAGAGAATAGTGAGCGAGCTCTCGCAAAAAGGAATCGGCGTTCTCATTACTGATCACAACGTTCGCGATACCCTGGAGATCACGACCAGGTCATACATCATCAACCTCGGTGAGATCCTGGTGAGTGGTGCAAAGGAAGAATTGCTGACGAACGAAGTCGCCCGCCGGGTGTACCTGGGTGAGTATTTCACCATGTAGCCCGCTTTTCCCGCCTCAGTGGCTATTGATTGACAAATGACATCCTGATGTCCATTAATTAAAGAGGGCGCTTTCATAGCTTTGGGGAGGTTTTGGTGCAGTATCAGAAACCTGTACTCTTACAGGAACAGAGACTCAAGATGAATCCGCAGCTGTATCAGTCGATACAGCTCATGGCGATGCCTATTCAGGAGCTCAAAACCACGATCCGCGAAGAGCTCGAGAAGAATCCCGCCCTTGAAGTGATTGAAGAAAAAACCGATGAATCTCTGGACACCGCGGAAAGACAGATTGAGGAGTACGATTTATTCGAGGACTCTTCCGACCCGGGCTATACCCACCGTCTTGATGAAGAAGCCAGTGATTCAAAACGCAGATTCATGGAAGGCGCGCTTTCCAGACCTGAAAGCCTTCATGATCACTTGATCTGGCAGTTGCGCCTGCAGCCGATCGACCAGAATGCTTTTGCCATAGGCGAGCTTCTGATTCAGAACCTGGATGACGATGGCTTCCACATTGAAGACCCGGGTACACTCGTAAAGGGCGCAAGGAAGAAGCACCTTCAACCCATGATGGAACTTATCCGCCGGCTTGACCCCGTGGGAACCTGTACCGCTGATTACAAGGAATCGCTCATCGTTCAGGCATCGCTCAATCCGGATGCTCCCGAACATACCGGTGAAATACTAAAGGATTATCTCGACCAGCTTGAGAAAAGCAAGTTTGCTGAAATTGCCAGAAAGATGAAAATATCTCAGGATGAAGTCCTTGCGATACTTGAGTTCATCAAGACCCTGGAGCCTTTCCCGGGCAGGCAGTATTCGACCTCCAGATCGACATACGTCATTCCGGATCTCCAGGTAGCCCTCAAAGAGGGTGAGTTCGTACTGATTTTGAACGATGAAGAGATACCGGTGCTCGGCATCAATCCGTTTTTTACGGAAATTATGAAAAACGGGAAAGGCAACTCCGAAAAAAACGTAAAGCGATTTGTGAATTCCAATATCAAAGAAGCGAGGTGGTTTATCAGAAGCATACACCAGAGAAACCGGACGCTTCTCAA
Organism: Spirochaetales bacterium; assembly: GCA_016930115.1. Lineage (GTDB taxonomy): Bacteria > Spirochaetota > Spirochaetia > ARS1246 > ARS1246 > JAFGHN01. The sequence goes on from JAFGHN010000157.1 coordinate 7,748, forward strand.
CATCGCCAAGGCGATAGTCGAATTTCAGCGGGACTTCTTTATCAAAGGCCCCAAGTATCTCGTTCCGCTCACTCTCAAGAATATCGCGGAGGAAGTGGACGTTCATGAAACAACGGTTTCGCGAATCACCACGGCCAAATACATCCAAACAGAATGGGGAATTTACGAGCTGAAACACTTCTTCTCCAACAGCATATCAGGCGCGGGAACTCAGGGATCACGCTTTTCCAAGGAAGGCGTGAAGGAAATAATAAGAGAAATCCTTGAGACCGATGAATCGGCAAAACATCTGTCGGACCAAAAAATATCGGATCTGCTCAAGAAACAAGGAATAAACATCGCAAGACGTACGGTAGCAAAATACCGGAATGAACTTGACATTGACTCTTCATACAGACGTTGAGTACATTCGGCGTCTATATTATCTCAAAGGTTCCATATCACCGGCCAGAGAGGAGAATGCAGGGATGAATATTGATGTGAAAGGCGTCCATTTGGACATCACTCAGAAGGTGAGGGATTATCTCGCCAAGAAGATGAAACGTCTCGGTTATGCTGAAGACTTGATCATCGATCTTCTCTTCACGCTGTCCCAGGATTCAAAAGCGTACAAGGTTGAAGTGAATATCAATTTCCGTTGGGGTACCAGCGCGCATATCGGGGTAGATGCCTTCAATCTCATCAAAGGAATTGACCAACTCTTCGATAAGATGGATACAAAAATAAACAAGGAAAAAGAAAAAATACAGAAGCACGCATAAAGGTCGCTCTCATGGATGCATTTACTGTCCTCGATCTTCTCGATCTCGATTTGATAGAGCATGATGCCCTCGAGCTGAAGTGTATTGCCGGCAGACCCGGGCTTTCGCGGGAGATCACGGTCCCTGATCTGAACCGTCCGGGACTCGCGCTGGCAGGATTCTTCGACAAATTCGCCTATCAGAGAATCCAGGTGTTCGGCCGCGGAGAAACCGCTTTTCTCGACAGGCTGCATTATGAAAACAGCGAAGACGCCATCCGTGAGATGTTTACCTACCAGATTCCATGCTGCGTGTTCTCCCACGGGCTTACTCCTCACGAGGAATTCATCCAAACCGCAGAGAAGGCGGGAGTTCCGATACTGCAGACAAGCCTGGCGACTGCCGATTTCTCGAGCAGGGTTATCCGGGCTCTTGATTCGGTTTTCGCCCCCCGTCACGTCGTGCACGCCGGTCTGGTTGAAGTGTTCGGCATCGGTATCATGATCATGGGAGAGAGCGGAGTGGGGAAGAGCGAAACCGCGCTTGAATTGATAGAGCGGGGGCACAGACTGATCTGCGATGATGCGGTGGAAATCCGGTGTGTCAGCGGAAACATACTGATGGGTTCCGCCTTCAATAAGGTGACTTCCCACCATATGGAGATCCGGGGCCTGGGTATCATTAATGTGGCACACCTCTTCGGCGTTGGGGCAATCCGTGACAAGAAGCAGATCCAGATGGTGGTTCATCTGGAGAATTGGGACACGAGCAAGGCGTATGATCGTCTTGGCTCAGGTGATGAAAAGGAGGACATACTTGGCGTTCACGTGCCGTGTCTCTACGTGCCTGTAAAGCCCGGACGAAATAATGCGATACTCATAGAAGTCGCGGCTATGGTCGAGCGGCTGAAAAAGATGGGATATCACTCTGCAAAAGAGTTCGATCAAAACGTACTGGACTGGCTGGAGAGCGAGAACGCGAGAGCTCTCTACTTTCAAAAAGAAGACAAGTTCTAGCACAGGGAAACAAGCAGCATCAGATGACAGTGCGCACGGTAACAATAAAAAACAGGGCCGGAATACATGCACGGCCGGCAGCTTTGATTGTCAAGGTCGCAAACGGATTCAATTCCGAGATATTCATGGAGAAGAACGGGAACAAGATCAACGCAAAATCAATAATGGGTATCATAACTCTCGGCGCCGCGTACGATGCTACTCTCTCGATCAGCGCGGAGGGTGAGGATGAAGAGGCTGCTGTTGATGCGATCGTGACGCTGTTTGAAAACCGGTTTGAAGAGGAATGAGAAAGTCGGTCCTCGCTGCTATCCTGCTCATGAGCGGACTGGTCGGTGCCATTGCCCAAAGCACAAGAATCACTTTCAATTTCAGCGTGGAGAATTATCCGGAGGTCCGGATTATTGAATCCTTGCTTGACGGACACCGCTCAGAAGTACGTTACGAATTCCGGATATTAAGAAAAGCAAGAGGCATCCGAAAAATTTTCGGCGACCGGCTTGTCAAAGAAGAAGAGACATCGTGCGTCGCCCGCTGGGACGCGCTTGATCAGAACTTCGTGGTTCTTGTGGACGGTGCGGCGGAACGTGTCTTTGAAAATGCCAATTCCTTTTTGGATTTCTTTCTCTCCGTCAATAACCGGATCATCACCATTGAAGAAACTTTAACAGATGATGATTATCTGGTTTGCAGGTGGAGAATCCAGCCCGTGAAACTTGTTCCGCCGTTGACCTTGATGACTCTTGTGAAATCGGATCTCCAGACCATATCCAATTGGGAACGCACGACGATGAGGATGGGAACATGGTAAAGCGGGTGGCGAGTACTGTTTCCACCGCGCTCATCAGTATCCTGCTGATATACCTGCTTCTCATTGTTCTCATTTTGGTATTCGCACGCCAGATCATAAGCGATGTATCCCTGGAAAGCCCTGTTTCCTACTACATCGTGATCCCGACAGCGATAATCCTGCCGCTCTTCCTGGCAGTGGCCATTGCGCTGAACGTCATCAAGGCGCTCCGGGAGAGGAAAAGAGGCAAGCCCGGAGCGGGATTCAAGTTCCGGCTCATGATCTTCTTTGCCGCGGTGGCAATTGTCAGTTCGATTCCTCAGGCTATCTTCTCCATCAGTTTTATCGAAATTGCGATGAGCCGGTGGTTTTCCTCACCGGTCGCCGAAGGACTTGAAGGGGGAGTCGATCTGGTACTCGAGTACAACCGGGAAAACATAGAGGGTTTGCGTGTTTTCGCATCAAGCCCGCTCCTCTCCCCGTTCTACAGAGAGCTTTCTAAGGAGCCTGATGCGGCCTGGAGGGCCATAACCGGTACAAGCAATACAATCGACAGCATGCAGGTGTTTGACGGCGCCGGGAATGAAATAGCATTTTACGGTGATACCCGGGGCCGGGTTTCTTTCTCCAGGATCAGCGATGCGAGTGAAGGTATCATGGCGTCCGAATCGACGAAGGAGTTCAGCGCCACACGTCACCTGAGACGGCAAAGCGCGGGCAATGAAGTCTTCAGTATCGTTCTTACTTCGCTGCGCCCCGCTGATTTCAACGCCAAGGCCGCAAAGCTCACCGATTCGAGCGATACATTTGCCCAAATCGAAAGCTTCCTCCCGATCTTTCGTATTACGCTGATCGTGTTTTACGGCTTTTTCTCACTTCCGCTCTTGCTCATCTCTCTCCTTATCAGCTTTCTTTTGAGCGAACAGGTCATCCAACCCATAGTGAGCCTTGAAGAGGCCACCCGCAAGGTCGCGGATGGTGATTTTTCATACAGGATCCTTGGAAGGACGGGACAGGAGCTTGCAACGCTTGTTGAATCATTCAACATGATGATGACGGAGCTCGAACGTTCGCGCTACAAACTGCTTCAAACCGAGAAGATATCCGCCTGGCAAGAAATAGCGCGGCGAATGGCCCACGAAATCAAGAATCCTTTGACACCTATCAAGTTGAGCGCCCAGCGGATACTGTACCGGTTCCACGAAAACAGGGAAGATTTCGACAGAATACTCGAACCGGCCGTTGAATCCATAATCGAAGAAGTTGAAAACTTGAACAATCTACTCGACGAGTTTAGTACTTTCTCCCGTTTGCCCGCGCCGCAGATAGCAGAGGAGAATCTTTACTCGCTCATCAACGAAGTGGTCGCTATGTACGCGGATTCATTTCCACGGGTTCACGTGAGCCTCGATGACGTGGACCGGCAAACAGTTCTTCCGGTCGACAGAGGCCAGATGCGCCAGGTATTCAGCAACCTCTTGAAGAACGCGTTTGAAGCGATTGTCGATAGCGGCAATGTTGTTGTCAGGACCGATCTTGTCAGGAAGCAAAATAAACGTTACTGTCGAATTCAGGTCAAAGATTCCGGAGTGGGGATCGATCCTGATTTCCACGGGCAGGTATTCAATCCTTACTTCACAACAAAGCCGGACGGCACCGGTTTAGGCCTTTCGATAGTCGAGCGCATCATCTTCGACCATAAAGGTCAGATCTGGTTTGAAACAGAGAAAGGCGCCGGTACTACGTTTATCATCGACCTGCCGCTGGAGCAAGAGAATTGAGTAGAATTCTGATCATCGATGATGAACCGGGCATACGTACCGTTCTTTCCGGCATCCTGGAAGACGAAAAGTACGACGTGTTGGCCGCCGCAGACGGTTACGCCGGGTTGGCCGCGCTTCGCGATAACGACGTGGATATGGTAATCCTCGACGTTCTCCTGCCCAATATGGGCGGCATCGACGTACTGAAGACAATAAAAGAAGAGTACCCGGACATCGAAGTAATCGTCATTTCAGGCCATGCGAACATAGATATCGCCGTGCGGGCGGTGAAACTCGGCGCTTTCGATTTCATGGAAAAACCTCTGTCCATGGACAAAATCATTAACCTGGTGAGAAACGCGCTCAAGCTGGAGGACCTGAAACGGGAAAACAAAAGCCTGAAAGACACGCTCTACATGGACGACAAGATGATCGGGAACAGCCCCGCGATGAACATCATCTGGAAACGTATCCAGCAGAGTGCGGCGAGCGACGCAAAGATCCTTATCCATGGAGAAAACGGTACCGGAAAGGAGCTCGTGGCGCGGGAGATACACAGGCGTTCGCGAAGGGCAGACAAGCCGTTTGTTGAAGTCAATTGCGCCGCAATCCCCGAGACACTGATCGAAAGCGAGCTCTTTGGGCACGAGAAAGGCGCCTTTACAAGCGCCGTGGCGAGGCGGAAGGGAAAATTCGAGATCGCACATGAAGGTACGCTGTTCCTCGATGAAATCGCGGACATGTCGCTATCCGCGCAGGCAAAGGTCCTCCGGGCAATCCAGGATCTCAAGTTTGAACGCATCGGCGGTGAAGAATCGATATCCGTTGATGTCCGCCTCATTGCTGCCACGAACAAGAATATCCAGGAAGAGATTCAACATTCCCGCTTCAGGGAGGATCTCTTCTTCAGGTTGAACGTAGTGCCGATTGAAGTACCTCCTCTCCGGGAACGTCTTGAAGACCTGGAAAGCCTTCTGGACTACTTCATGAAAAAGTATCAACCTCAGAACGGCGGAAAAATGAAAACGATCTCAAAGGGCGGACGCCGCCGTCTCATGGAGTATACCTGGCCCGGAAACATCCGAGAATTGAAAAATTTCACCGAGCGCATTAATATAATGGTTGACGAGGAGGAGATTTCGGAAGAAACGGTCTTGTATTACCTGGGAGAGAACGCGGGCACCGGTGCCGGGGACGGATGGCTCGATGAATTCCGGGACATGAAGCTGAATGACGCAAAAAATGAGTTCGAACGAGCCTTCATCGAGCAGACGCTACGAAAGAACAACAACAACATTTCGAAAGCGGCCGAGGTACTTGGTATTTATCCCAGCAATCTGCATGGAAAAATAAAAAAACTAGGGATACAAACAAAAAAATGAAATCCTTGACAAACAGGCAGCGGGAAATTCTCGATTTTATGAAGGCGTTTATAAAGAACCACAAGTATCCTCCCACCATCCGTGAAATCGCCGGCAATTTTTCGATCTCGGTGAAAGGCGCATACGATCATGTGAAAGCCCTCGAGAAGAAGGAACAGATCAGATGCGATCTCGGGCGCTCCCGGGCAATAGAGATCATCGAAGAGAATGATCAGGATGCTGACTTTGCCGAAGTCCCGATTATCGGCCACGTCGCCGCCGGCGTTCCGCTATTCGCTGAGGAGAACTGGGAAGGAGTGCTGAAAGTTTCTTCCAAGAACCTGAATAAGGGTAAGCACTTTGCGCTTCGCGTCCAGGGAGACAGCATGGAAGGCGCCGGCATCCTCGACGGTGACCTTGCGATTTTCCAGCAGCGCCAGCAGGCGGACAACGGCGATATCGTTGTCGCGATCATCAACGACGAGGCGGTAACGCTGAAACGGTTTTACAAAGAAAAGAACAGAGTAAAGCTCAAGGCGGAAAACCCCGTCTATCCTCCCATTTATACGCAGAACGTCAGAGTGCTCGGCAAGCTCTCCTGTATCATCAGGAACTACGACTAAACCCATGGCGGCCGCAGGTGTTTACCTTCTTCTCGGACCGGAAAACGGAACGAAGGACGAGTTCTTAATCCGGCTGCGAAAAGACATTCTGAAAGAAACCGGCGAGCCGCCGGAAGAACATCGTTACTACCATTTTGATGCGGATTACGCCGATATGGTAGCGACACTGAGAAACAACGGATTGTTCTCAAAGCATAGGCTCGCAATCTTAAGCGATGCTCACGAAGTAAAAAAAGCCGTCGACATCGACATCCTGAAAAGCTACTGCCAACGGCCGGTGGACGGCGCAACTTTTGTCATGATGTCGGATCAATACAGTATCGACAAAAGACTTGCGGGCGCAATTCCAAGGGACAGTGTAAGAACCTTCTTTGAGCTGTTTGAAAACAAGAAACAATCGTGGATCATCGACTATTTCAAGAAAGCGGGGTTCACGGTGGAACCAGAAGCGGTAAACCTGCTCCTCGAGCTCGTAGAAAACGATACCCGTGACTTCAAACGCGAGTGTGAACGCCTCTGCCTCTTCATGAAAGGCACAGACATCGTCACCGCAGACAACGTCGATGAGCTCATCTACCACAGCAAAGAGGAGAGCGTCTTTTCTCTCTTTGATCATGTTGTTGCCGGAGATTTCCCGGGCTCGCTTGAGGTGTTACAAAGCCTGGGACTCTCAGGCAACACAGATCCTGCCGCGATACTCGGCGGGCTGGCATGGCAGTTCAGACGGCTGCTCTCGGTCAAGAGGCTCGTCGAAAACCGCCACAGCTACGAAGAGGCGCTCAGGAAATCGAACATAAGAGGAAAGAAAAACGGGCTTACCTACACCCAGGCGTGCAGAAGATTCTCGAGAGAGGAGCTTGACAGCATAATCGCGTTGATTGCCGACTATGAAGCCGACTTCAGGTCCGGGCTTGCCGATCTTCAGGGAACGGCTCTGGAGCTTTTTCTCTATGACGCGGTGATAAAAAAAGGCGGGTCGGCGACAGCCCTCCGCTCCTCATAAGAGTCAGAACTTCAGGTCCGCGGTGACGGCGAAATGGTCCGACGGATGTATTTCGTAAGTGGTTTCGTCAAGAGCAATGGATGCTTTTGAAGCGCTTACCCCCTCACCTCTGTAGAAGATGTAATCCACACGGTCACGTCCGGGTTTTTCCCCAGATGCCTCATCAAAGAAGTATCTAATTATGTTCATGTTTCGCACGCCGTCCCGGGTAAACCCCTCTCCACGACCGGCATCCCACGCGTCCTTGAACCCGGCGTCCTCCAGCACCTTGATTTCTTCAGATGCAGACAGAGCGTTCAGGCTTCCCATGAGCACCACCGCATGGTCTCCCGCCACTTCCGAGATGAACTGCACGGTCTTTACCGCTTCGGCCATCCTTTCCCGCCGTCCGTTGACGGCATCCCGCATTCTGACCAATAGCTCAGAGCCTTCCAGGTGATTGCCGGCGTAGAGATCCACCAAAGTTTTCAGTTGGACCTCGCCGGCAAACTCCGACTCGTGCCACTGCGCGCAGAACAGAAACACATCATCTTCACCAACGGTAATTTTCCCTGCAAGCACCCGCTCGGTATCCTCGAAATGAAAAGACGCAAAGTTACCGGCGTAACCGCCGGAAATACCCCGGCTTCCCGCCGGCATCAGGTTGAGGTATTTCTTTGCAAGGATGACGTGGCCTTCCCGGAGATTGATGGGAAACCCGGCCTGTCCGAGCCGGACACCGCCGAAGCGTACCGCGTAAATATAATCGTACCCCAGATCACGGGCGAGCTTTTTGGCATAACCGGGAAGCATGTTCGCTTCATTGACCCCGATAATATCTGCATCGAGCTCACGTAACGCGTTAACCAGCAGACCGTATCTGAACAGCCGCTCCTCTTTGCTTTCGTAGGCGCCGGATTTGAACACGCCCTGGTAGGTAAGCCCGGACCAGACGTTGATTGTAACAATTCTGAGGGTCTTCTGTGCCGTCACGGCGGCGGATACGGCGAACAGAAGCGCACATACCAGTGTCACGGTCTTTTTCATACCCGAAATCCCCTGCGCACAACAGTACCGAAAGTCCTGATAAAGTTATAATTCACATGATTTTAGGATGCAAGCATATTAATTGCCTGAAATGTCGCGCCGCGGCGATCGTCGCTCCGATTGCCGCTCTGACACCTCTCTTATCTTTCGATGTATTTCCCCGGCTTTTTCAAGCCCGACTTTGATAACCGCGGCGATCGCCGCCGGTTCAGCCTGCGCAATTTCAGAGAGCGAACCAAAAGCGGACATGAGTTTCTTGGCCCTCACCTCGCCGATGCCGGGTATATCGGTGAGGGAGGCGATCTTGAGATCCTTCTCCCGCAGGCTCTTATTGAAAGTGGTGGCAAACCGGTGGGATTCGTCGCGAACACGCTGGAGAACCTTGAGCGCCGGGGATGTCTCAGGCAGGGTGAACGGTTTTTCATGCCCGGGAAGATAAATTTCCTCTTCCTTTTTTGCGAGCCCCGCCACGGCGATCTTTTCGAGCCCGAGTGCAGACAGGATACCGCAAGCGGCACTCACCTGCCCTTTTCCGCCGTCAACCAGAATGAGGTCCGGGATTTCGAG
>JAFGHN010000158.1 GCA_016930115.1 Spirochaetales bacterium
AGCGAATCAAGATGTTCCGTGACGTCCTTCCGTACATCCTCCGGGGTTCCTCTTGAGAGAGGGAAGGTGATATCGATATTTCCCATAAGCGCGATGTCTGTGCCGTATTGACGTCTTACTGCGTAGATATCGTTGCAGTTTGGCTGTAACGCCTGGACCGCGTCGCACCCGAGACGAATGAGGAAGGGGATCACATCATCGAGCCTGCCGCAGGAATGAAATACCGTCGCGGCATTCCTTCCGGCGAGGGGTTCCATCACCGTCCGCATTCTCGGCAACCACTGTTCCTCAAACCAACAAGGACTTACCATGAGGCCGGTCGTGTGTGCGAGATCATCGGCGATCATGACAAGGGGAAGCCCCTTCTGTACGAAAAGCCGGGCCAGCTCGCGCTCGAACTCGGTGTAGAAGTCCATTATCTTCAGGAAGAGCGCGGGATCTTCGAGTATTGCGATAAGCGAGTCTTCGAGCCCCATGGCGAGCTGACTCAACCAGAAAGGCCCGTCAAGCCGCCCGGAGACACCTACCGAAGTACCGCGCACCGCTTCGAGACACTCGTCGATCACACTGCGTGCTCCGAGAAGCCACTCGTGCCTCAGCCCATCCAGATCAACGCGGTCAAGGTCGTCCCGGTTTTTTACCGTTCCGCCGATGTAGGTGGTGGAGCCGTCTTCTTCAGTCCGCCACCTCTCACCGATACCCCGCAACTGACCAAAACCTCTCGCGATAGGAGTGTAGATCGCATCCATGCCGGTCATCAACGCCAGCCTTACCGCGTCCTCGACCGGTAGCAATGATGAACGGACTTTCTTCCCGACAAAGTGCTCAACGCTTCTCGCCTCAATCCCGAGCTCCCAGTTGGGAACACGATCGGTCTTTTCAAAGCGGAGTGCTTTGAGGAGGCGGTCAAGGTTTGAGTCCGGAACAATGCCAAAATCGTTTGTTTTCACAAGTGAGACACCTTCAAGGTTTCAGTCAGATATCTGCAGTTGATACCGATTTTGTCTTCTACAGAGCCTTCTCCTTCGTTGGGGCGCGGCGGATCGAGATCGAGGGTGATCCATCCATTGTAGCCTCGCTCATTCAGCATGGCCCAAATCGCCGGATGGTCGACGCCGCCGGCGCCCAGGTCCTTGTACAGAATTTCCTGCGCGTGCATTTCCCGTGTCGGTGTCGGGCCGGTGTAACCGCGATACGACGCCTTCGAGTCTTTCCAGTGGACGGCGGCCAGCCGGTCATAGTAATCGTCGATAAGCTGGACCGGATCGCCTCCGCCAAGGTTGAGTTGCGCGGTATCGGGAATCCAGGACACTATATCCGGATCGGTCTGATCGAGAAGGGCGCGGACTTCCTCGGGTCTCTCGATCGGCCCCCAGATATGCGGGTGCGGGGCGATCGTCACACCCATCTCAAGCGTTCGCTTGCCGATTTCCGTTATGGTTTCCGCAATCGCCTTAATATCATCCGCCGTCGTTCCTTTCTCCGGACGGCTTCCCATGTTGATCTTGAAGTGGGTGCAACCAAAGACCTTGAGAAAATCGCGGCAGAAAGCGACGTGGTCCGCGACTGTTTCTTTCCGTTTTGACCGGTCGATGAACTCAACCGACTGACCGGGGCCGCCGTTCGATGCGGTAATGAGCCGTATGCCGTGTTCGTCGAGGAGGTCCTTCAAAGCCTGCGGCTTGTCGAGCCAGCCGGTCAGCCAGCCGCGGTATGGTTCGACACCCGGCAGGCCGTACTTGGCGATCAGCTTCGCGGATTCGGCGGTAAAAGCTCCGAAAATGGCGCCTCCCATGGCAAAGTGGATGTTTGATTTCATGATGACCTCCTATTGTGCGAACCGATACCCGCATAATAGCACAAAACCGATCTGCTACGGGAGCCGGCTTCCAAATTGCCCAGCCGGATAATTAGCTATATATTATCGGCGTTGAAGGTGATAGGTGAAGCCTCCCAAAATTCTTGCCCCCGCCGGTGACGTAACGGCATTCAAGGCTGCCCTCCTCGCCGGCGCTGATGAAATATACTTCGGGCTCCCCAAGTTTAACGCACGGATGAACGCTGCGAATATAACCGTGAAGGATCTCGGACATCTTATGCGGTTGGCGCACTCCCGCGGCACGAGGGCTTTCCTTACAGTCAACGTACTCTTTGCGGAAAACGAACTGGATGAGGTCATCAGGACGGTGGGGCTTGCCCTCGATGAGGGAGTTGACGGCTTCATCGTTCAGGATTACGCCGCATTTCCTGTGCTGCTGCAGGAATTTCCCGGTGCGGAGCTTCATGCTTCCACACAGATGACCACTCACAACAGAGGTCAGGTGTCGCTGCTCGCCCGTCTCGGCGCAAGCCGGGTTAATCTTTCCCGCGAGCTGACGCTTAGTCAGATAGAGCACATAACACATCACGCCCACCGGATCGGTATCGGGACTGAAGTGTTTGTGCACGGAGCGTACTGCATTTCGTTTTCCGGGCAGTGTTATATGAGCTCTTTTATCGGAGGGCTTTCCGGTAATCGCGGTCTGTGTTTCCAGCCCTGCCGTCGAAGGTATTTTTGCGAGGGCGGCGGCTCCTGGCCGGAGGCCGCCCAAGGAGCGGTTGACGGCGGACCCGTGCGATGGGCGGACCCCACGGCGGCCGATAGTCCGGCGCCGCGCGCCTCGGAGTTCCCGCTCAGCCTGAAGGATAACAGCGCGCTTCCGTACGCACCGGCGCTCGTCGCGGCGGGAGTGGACAGTCTCAAAATAGAGGGGCGCATGAAAAACGCCCACTACGTGTACAACGTTGTCCACGCCTGGCGGCGGCGCCTCGATTCGATAGCGGCTGGAGGAAAGGACACGGGAGAAGACGACCTCCTGTTTGAGGTTTTCAACCGCGGGTTCACCGCCGGTTATCTCGAGGGCGCGGTATCAAAAGGTATGTTCGGGGATACGCCGTTCGACCATTCGTTACCGGAGATCGGTCGCGTGGAGCGGTTCCATGCGGGGAAGATGATGCTCACGGTGTCTCCGGTACGAGAGAAAGCCGCGGGTGCGGGAAAACGACCGGTGCGGGGCGATTCTCTGACTGCTGCCGGCGCACCTGATGCCGTGCCGCCAGGCGCGGAGATCATGATCGTGAGCCCGACGAACCGCCGCCGCTGCAGGGCGCAGTTGCTCTCTGTGCGTACCTCTCCGTCGAAACCCGCGCAGGCGGGAAGCGCCGACCTTTACATAAAGATCCTGAACAAACTGGAAGACCGGATTCAGCCCGGCGACATCGTCCTGTGGAACCGCAGCGCGCAGAAAGCTCATGAAATTGCGGCGCGCGCGGATGAGCTTGACCTTGAACCTTTGAAACTCGAAGTCTCGGTGACAGGTTCCCTGGGGACACCGCTTGAGGCGGTCTTTCGAACAACCGCCGGGGGCCGGGACGCCGTGGCCCGGATAGTCAGCACAACGGTGCTCGAGCAGGCAAGCCGAGCGCCGCTGACCGTTGATGACCTGAAACGGCAGTTCGGAAGGCTGGGCGGAACGATGTTTGCTCTCGAAGGTGTGACCGATCGCGGACTTGCGCCTGATCTTTTTCTCCCGGTGAGCGAGTTAAACACGATGCGCCGTTTGGCCGTAATTTCGTTGGAACAGTCACTCCTGCCGGCAGCGCGCGTCGCCGCCGGGGCAGGCACCACTGCTATCGGCGCAATTGGCGTTGTCGCCGCCGCGAGCGCCGATGTACCGAAGACGTCAGCGGAGGACCGAGACGCCCTTCGCCGGACGGGGGCGATCAGCTTGCTGGTTTCCCGCCCGGAAGACGCGGAAGAAGCGGCCGGTCTGCTAGAAACTGGGGACCGCATCGTTCTTGAGGTGGGCTGCGCCGCCGAGTTCCCGCAAAGGGGTTCGTTTATTCCCTATTTTCCGCTCATAACTACTGACGATGTTATAACCGATTATAAAAAACTTATGGAAAGGCATGATCGATCGGTAATCAATAACGCCGGGCTTATCAGTTTTTCGGAGGATCCGGCGGAAGCGATCGGGGCGAAATGGATCGCCGGTCCCGGTTTCAATCTTACCAATTCCAGGGCGGTGGGAGCTATGGCGAAAGCCGGCGCTGCCGGTGGCTTTCTCTCCAACGAGCTCAGTCGTGACCAGTTACTCTCAGCGTTGCAAGGTATGCGGTTGCTAGAGAAAATGGAAGTCTGGGTTCCGGTGTTCGGCCCTGTCTCGCTGATGACGACGATGCAGTGTCTTTCGCAAACGTGCAGCAAGGCCCATCAGAACGCCCAATGCCTCACCTCATGCGGTTACTCTGCCGAGTTGTCCGATGAAGCCCGGAATCGGTTTCATGTGATCAAGCGCCCGTGGTCCTACACAACGATATATAATGCGCTTCCACTCGCTCTTCCGCGTGCAATCGCGGACCTGATACGCGACGTGGATTACTTTGTCGTCGACTTTCGGAGACTCCCACCGCTTGAGCTTTCATCCTCCGGGAGGGCAGAAATCCTCCGGATTTTTCTGACGCTCCGGAAGATTGCCCGTAGAAGTGGGGCCGGCGGTAATCTGGACTCGGCTTCATCGCGTGCGTCGGATGAGATAAGGAGCATTGTCGGAGATACGACGTGGGGCAACTACCGCCGCGGGCTTTCAAGCGGCGACAAGGCGAACTAACAGGCAGCACGAGGAGCTCGTGAGCCGTCTGCTAAGCGAGAACGAGCGCGAGCGCCGCGAGAGAAGCCGCGAGCACCAGCGGGGTAATACGAAGACCAACGGAGAGGAAATCGCGGTAACTCACGTTGATACCTTTTTTGTCGAGAATGCGCCTCCACATAAGCCCCGCGAGAGCTCCCATAACCGTGAGGTTTGCGGCGAGATTGCTCGCGATCACCGTCGCAAATCCTGCAGCCCTCGCGGCGGACTGAGACACTCCCGCCATTCCGTCGGAAGCCAAAGTGATTGCCCGTGAGACAAATATCGACATCGGTTGATTGACTATCAGGTTAGCGAGAATCGCCGAAAACGAGCCTGTCCGCATAATGACTGAGACGTTTGTTCCAGTCGCGAAGAGCCAATCAGCCGCAAGCGCTCCGGCGCCTTCTGCAGTAATACGGTCAACCAGTACGAAACAAGCGACGATAAACGGCAGGATCTTCCATGGCACCCGCATATGCGCCAGATAGAGATCGTTATCCAGCCGCGGGATCAACTGAAGCTCCTTTTCGTCCTCCGCCGTAATTTGCGGCTCGCCGAGCGTGGCCCCCGGCATCAAGCGGGCACGGTGCTTTCTCCCGTTTTGCGAACGGGCACGAAAACGGCGGGCGGCGTAGTAAACCGTAAATACCGTGTCTTCGAGTGTAAATACCCCGGCGGCGAGCGCTGCGACAAGCCAGAGCTCAACCCCCGTTCGCTCGGCTATGACAAAGAAAACGAACATAACAGCCAGCAGGACAGCGCTGATCCCGGCATCGGCCCAATTCCGCACGCTGAACATGGAATCCGGGTGGAGCTCGATACGGTGCGGCAGTTTTGAACGGAAGACAAGAAGGAGCAAAACCAGGTTGAGCACGAATGCGGTAAGCGTGGGGAGCCACATAACTTGAAGATATGGCACGAAACCGATTCCGAGAAATCCGGCGATGATGATATTGGTTGGGTTTCCAACGACGAGGAGCATGCTTAAGGTGTTGGCGCCGAAAAACTGAGCAAAGAGAAGCGGCCGTACATCGACTTTCGCGTGCTTTCCGACGTAAAAAAGGATAGGCGTAAGGGTCAGAATGACGATGTCGTTGGAGGTGAATACGGTCAGGAACGACGCAAGGAGGTAGACCACCACGATGAGCCTTCGGCCACTGCCTCCGAAGGCCACCACGAGGTGATAGGCAATGAAATCGAACAATCCGGTGATATCCGTGCTTGTGCTCGCATAAGCGACGCAGAAAAAAAGCACGATGATTTTCCAGGCGCTGTTTCCATTTGATGCAAAAAGAGATTGGGCTACGTTCTCAAAACTGATCACGCCAAGAATCAGAAGGCCGCCCAGCACCAGCAACGGGACCGTTGCCGGCCCAAGCTCTAAATAACGCCCTATTCGTACAGGTCGAACGGCTGAAGCCACCACAATCGCAAGCGCAACAAGCAGAAAGGCCATCGCCAGACTATAGCCGAGCGCTCGTGCGGTGACAAGCTGCCGCAGCCTCTCCGTTGTTCTTCACTAGTGCCGCGAGATACCTGCACTGCGCTTCTTCCGCCGGCGGTTCGGGTCGCCGGCCGACATTCTTATACTCTCAGCGCGCCGCGGAAACCTCTGGCGGCGTAGTAAGATGATGCTCCGTTGTGATACAAAAAGACGTGGTTGTAGCGGTGATCTCCAAAGATCGCGCCGCCGAGTTTTCTGATTTCGGAAGGTGTTTTCAACCAGCTCGAAGTCTTCGTATCGAAATCACCAAGTGTCTGCAACTCCCGGTATTGTTCCTCCGTTAAAATCTCGATACCGATGGCGGCTGCCATATCCATGGCGGTGTCTTTTGGCTGATGCTCTTTCCTTGATTCCAGCGCCTTACGGTCGTAACAGACGTTTCTACGGCCTTTCGGGCTCTCAGCCGAACAATCATAAAAGATGTATTCGCCGGTTTCTTTATCATAACCGACAACATCCGGTTCGCCGCCGGTTCTTTCCATTTCCTTGAGAGATCGAAGCTTCCCGGCATTAGCGTCCAGTCTGGCTTGCACTTTCGCCCATTCGAGCCCTTCATGACGGTTGGTATTCCTGTCAAATCGGGCTTTCAGTATTTCGAGTAGCTCTTGGCTTTGTTCTGTTTTCATCTCTCACCTCTATCGAATGCCTCAGCTGGCCAGCAGCCTCACGCAAAAAAACTACGAAAATTTACTAAAATTGTCATCATTAATGTGAGGCATCAGCGCGCGGCCTTATGAAGAATGACTGCCGTATCACGTCGCATTTCGCTCGTGAGAGGGTGATACCTCACAGGTGTTGCGCGGTTTTGCTATCACTCATATTTTTTTTACGAGGAGGAGGGTAACATGCGCTATTACAGCAGCGCATCGTACACCGCCTTCTCAAACGCGTAATACAGCGGCAGAGCTTTCCCGTCGGCAAACGGGTAGATTTGCGTTACGAATACACCGGCAATCCCGGTCTTCATATCGACCCAATAGTAGCAATTGGCTATGCCGGCCCACATGAGGCCGCCCGCGGGCCTCCCCGTGGGCGCCGGCGATTCGTTCACCTGGAAGCTGAGACCCCAGGTTTTCGGCACGCCGGGAAAGAACTCGAAGTCATTCGACGCCTTGGGCATCGCGGTTCTCATAGGCGTGACGCGGAGATCCCCGATGTTGTTCCGCGCCATGTGTCCGATGGTATCATCATCAAGCAAACGGGTCGAATCGACCGTGCCGCGGTTGAGGATCATTCGCAGAAACTCCAGGTAATCGGCCGCGGTCGAATATAAGCCG
Organism: Spirochaetales bacterium; assembly: GCA_016930115.1. Taxonomy (GTDB): domain Bacteria; phylum Spirochaetota; class Spirochaetia; order ARS1246; family ARS1246; genus JAFGHN01. The sequence continues at coordinate 7,452 of JAFGHN010000158.1, forward strand.
TGGCCGCCCATCTCTACTTCCGGGTCCTGCGGCAGCTCAAACTCAATCGGGGTCAGCGCGCC
>JAFGHN010000023.1 GCA_016930115.1 Spirochaetales bacterium
ATCATCGGCGGTCGCTCGACTTCGCGGATATCGATCTCCACGGTTTCGTAATCACGCTCGCGGGCCTGAAACTGGCGGAAAATGTGCTGCATATCGGGGAGCGCATTGATGTGTCCCTGTGCTTCCAGCCGCTTGAAGAAAGTCTGCAGGATGCCGAACGCCATCTTGCCCAGATCTATCGTCTGCTGGTTCCGGTGCACCCTTCTGTCCAGATCTGTCTGAGCGAAAGCTTCAATGCCCCACTGCGTGTACACGTCTATCAGGTGCGAAGTTTCAACTCCGTAACCGATGGGGAAGGGGATGTTCTCGAGTATCTCCCGGCGTACCGCGTATTCCCCGGATAACGGCTGGATGATGCCGGTGAGCTCGGGAAAGAAGAGCGAAAACAACGGGCGGATAAGGATCTCGGTCACCCTGCCGCCGCCGGTCGGTCTGATCCCCTCAGAAAAAGCCAACGGTCTGTCGTAAAACGCCTTGACGTATTTGATTTCTTCCCTGAGGACAAGCGGAGATACCAGCCCGTAGACGAAACGGGGGTGGATATTCTTTATGTCGGCATCGATATAGACGATGATGTCGCCGTTGAGCTGGTAGATCGCTTTCCAGAGGTTTTCACCCTTCCCGCGGTTCTCACCGGCGGACTTCAGGATATCCGAAGCGAGATAGACATCGGCGCCGAAAGACGCTGCTATCTCGCGGGTCTTGTCACTCGAGCCGGAATCGATCACCGCGATTTCATCGAGCAGCGGCAGCCGCTGCATGAGCTCGCTTCTGAACAGAATGATTTCCTTACCGATTGTCTTCTCTTCGTTGAGTGTTGGAATGCACAGAGAAATGGAGATGCGCTTTTTCTCCTTCTGCTCGACGATTTTCCTGAGGTCGTCAAAATCGGAATGGTGGAACGTATTGCTTTTCAGCCACTCATTCAGTTTCATCACAGTAACCTCCGTCGGTGGCAAGAATTATACCGAGGAGTTGGCTGATTCCTTTGTAAATCGGATCGATATAGACGAGCTCCCCAGGAAGCCCGATGTTTTCACCGTCAGTGATACCTACCGTCAGCGCCGGTATTTCGCGGTCGATAAACGCCGAGAGCTCCGATGTGGACGGAGAGATCCGCGGTTTTATGTCGAGCGAGCGGATGATTTCTGTGGTATTTTTTGCCAGCGGATGGGTGAATGGGATCCCGCCGGGTCTGCGCCGGGCAAAAACATCAAACGAGATTTCCGCCCCGGTGTTGGACGATACTTCCGCCACTATATGTTCTATCTGGTCCCGCAGGCTGAGCACCATCTCGGCGGATTCGCTTCTGATTTCAAACCGCAAGCTCGCGTTTGTGGCCAGCTTTCCGTATCCCGTTCCGCCGCGTATCGAGCCGAGCATGATGTTCGTTCGCGGTCTTCTCGGTATCGGAATCTCCAGGATGTGATTGATAACGTCGTTGATGACGACAATTGAGCCCACCGCGCCAAACTGTGTCCAGTCGTACTCCTCCGGTATCGAATAGGAAATCTCGCACCGCATCATCCCGATGGAGGAGTAGCTGATCCTCCCGAGTTTTACCCCTTCCACGCAGATACCCGCGGAAAAAGGCAATTCGGTGTTGGAGAGGAAAAACCGCAAGCCCTCGATATCGCCACGTCCCAAGCTGCGCGAAGATCCCATAAGGACCAGGTTTGATTCAAGCTTGATATCCAGATGCTCCAGAATCGCCGGTAGTGATGTCATGACGGCCAGCCCGAGGCCGTTGTCGGCCACTCCCGGCCCGATGACCTTGTTTGTCTGTACGGTAATCGTATGATCGACTATTTTTTCTACGTTTGTATCCAGATGCGCGACAATAAGTATATTTTTGTCACCTGATGTTCCTGGAAGCACGCCCAGGGCGTTGCCTACTTCATCCGTTGATGCGTTTTGCAGTCCGTATTCGCTCATCCTGTTGAGAATGAACTCCACCCTCTCCTGTTCACTGAAGGTGGGCGCGGGGATTTCCGAAATCATGACCAGGTTTGCCAGAACAGTATCGCTCAGTCCTACCAGCTGTCTTTCGTAATCCGGTAGTTTTGAGAGTATGGTATGAAATCCGTCATCCATTTCACTTATTGTATAGGAATACCGGTATACCTTCAATTGACTATCCCCAAGAGTTTCAGCTACATTGTGTGGGTAACAACAAGTAGCCAAAAGCGCGCCCGCCTGGCTTTACGGGCGCATTCTTAGGAGTCTGAAATGGTTGATCTTACGTGCAAGTATCTGGGTCTTGAACTGAAGAATCCCGTCATTGCGGGAGCGTCTGCGCTCACGCAGAATATGCAGACCATTAAGCGCATTGAAGAGGCGGGCGCCGGTGCGCTTGTCGTTTCATCGCTGTTTGAAGAACAGGTGCAACTTTCCCAATTCCTGCTCGATGAATCGCTGCAATCCGGCGACGGTTTTTATGCGGAAATGACGAGCATGTTTCCCAGGGTTGAACATGCGGGGCCGGAAGAGCACCTCATGTGGGTAAAGAGGGCCAAAGAGGCCGTGAGCATCCCGGTTATCGCGAGCCTGAACGCAGTAAACGCCGGCACCTGGGTTGAATATGCAAAAAAACTTGAGGGCGCAGGCGCCGATGCCCTGGAGCTTAACTTCTACTCGCTGCCCACGGATTTTGACACCGATGCCGCGGCCGTTGAAGCCGAACAGCTCAAAATACTCGCCGGTGTGAAGAAGGCTGTGAAGATTCCGGTATCTGTAAAGCTCAGCTCCTTCTACTCGAGCCCGCTCAACTTCATAAAGCGCCTCGATGCGGCGGGGGCGGACGGCTTTGTCCTTTTCAACAGGCTTTTCCATCCAAAGGTGAATATCGAGAGTTGCACGAATGATCTTTCGTTTAACTTAAGCTCACCCCAGGACCACCGGCTTGCCCTTCGCTTTGCGGGGCTTCTCTATGACAATGTCTCGGCGGACGTTTGCGCGTCCGGCGGCATTCACTCTTCCAATGAAGCCTTGGGCGTGCTGTTGGCGGGTGCGGATGTATTCCAGATGGTGAGCTCGCTTTTCAGAAACAAGATCGAATATATCGAAGTGGTTCTCGATGAGATCACCGAATGGATGGAAGACAAGAAGTACGCTTCGCTTGCGGATTTCCGCGGGAAAATGAGCAAGAAGAACAACGATGACCCCTGGGCGTATACGAGGGCAAAATACATAACGGTCCTGCGCCAACCGGGTCAGTACCTCATGAAGTAGGTTCGGCCGCAGTCTTGCGCGGCTCTTTCAGAAAAAACAGACAACCCAATCCGAACAAGCCCAAGATCGCCCAGAACGCGAAGGGCGCCCTGGGCGAGAGAACCGCAAAACTGTTGCCGATGGGAGGGGCGAGCAGACTCGCGAGTGCGGTGAACATCACCGCAAAACCGACGGCGCTCCCGGCATACGCGGGGCCGATCCCTTCCGTCTCGATGAGCGAGGTCATGTAGACAGCCATAAAACCATCGCGGACTATCCCCGCAAGGATGACCGCCGCCCATATCGCGGGGCCGTGGGCGAAAGAAAGCAGCCCGACGCCCGTCGCCGTCATTGCGGCCGCGGTGATGAGAATCGATTTTCTTTGGCCGATCCTGTCGGACACGAAAGTGATCACGAGTACCGCAGACATGCTGACCGCGTGGAAGGTGGCGAGGGTGCTGTCCGCCCGGGCAGCCGGCCATGCTTCGCCGCGCAGGTAGAGTGACAGGTACCCCAGCAGCCCCTGGACGCAACCGCTCACGCCGAGCAAGGCGAAACCGAGAATCCATGCGTTGCGGATTTTCACGATACGCGCGAGGGGTTTGAGCATTGCGAGACCCTGTGGCTTTGCTTCCAGATCGCGCCGCTCCTGAGGATTGGTCTTCGTCACGCTCCAGACAATGCCAAAGAGTACCGAAATCCCACCGTAGAAAAAGAGGACGTTGCTCCATCCGCCAAGCGCCGGGGACATCACCGAGGCGCTCACCAATGATGCGATCATGAATCCCAGCGCCATGCCGATTGATGCAAAACCGTTGGCCAGCGCAAGCCGCTTTCCGGTGAACCACACTCCGCACACCTTGTGGATGTTCGTCGGTATGGCGGTGAACATGAAACCGGCGACGAAGGTGGTGAGCGAAAGAGTCGCAAATCCGTTTGAAAGCCCCCGCAGGGCGCCTGCAACTCCGGCAACGATACACAGGATAATCAGCGATCGTTTTGTACCGATTCTGTCGCTGAACAATCCCGCGATTATCCCGCTGATCAAACCGGGCACGTACCCGAGGCCCCAGATGGTTCCGAGCTGTACCAGGCTTAAGTCGAGAGACCCGGCAATCTCGTCAAACATTACCGGCATACACATATTCGGGAGGCCGACGCAGAACGTGTGGGTGAGTGTCGCGAGGGTGAGAATGAGCCATCGATAGTTGTTGTTCAAAGCGCCCGCCTGTATGCCTCCCAGGAGGTGCTTACCAGGGATTCGACGTCGCTCTGCTTCGCCGTCCAGCCCAGAAGCTCCTTCGCCAATCCTGCAGAGGAAACCAGGTATGCCGGGTCTCCCGGCCTTCTGGCGGTTACGGTTTCCGGTATCGGTCTCCCGGTCATCTTCCGCGCGGTTTCAACCATCTGGCGTACGCTTATTCCGGATTCACTCCCCAGGTTTACAATCAGGCTCTTATTCTTGCTGCTGATATACTCAAGTGCCGCAAGGTGCCCGGTTGCCAGGTCCGATACGTGGACGTAGTCCCGTACCCCGGTACCGTCCGGCGTGTCGTAATCATCGCCGTAAATCTGGAGCTTCTCACGCTTGCCGGCGGCCACCTCCATAATCACCGGCAGCAGGTTGGCGGGGTTCTGCTCGAGACCGCCTATCCTGCCGTCGCGGTCGTATCCCGCGGCATTGAAATACCTGAGTGCGGCGAAGCGTATCTCTTTGAGCTTTTCGTACCACCGCAGAAACCGTTCAACTTCGAGCTTGGTGAATCCGTAGAAGTTTTCAGGGTTCGTGGGGTGCTTCTCGTCAATCGGCTGGTATTCCGGTTCGCCGTACACGGCGGCGGAGGACGAAAAAACGATTCGCCTGATCCCGGCCGATACCGCAGTGTTGAGAATGTTGATGGTCCCGCAAATGTTGTTCACCGCGTATTTGCCCGGCTTATCCATCGACTCGCCGGCGGCTTTGAAGGCTGCGAGATGGATAAGCGCGTCGAATCCTTCTTTCGCGCAAGCGAGGAGATCGCCGGTATTCATGATATCACCGAGCACGAATCGTTCTTCAGCAAAAAGGTTCACCCGTTGGCCGGAAGACAGATTGTCAAAAACGACGATC
>JAFGHN010000003.1 GCA_016930115.1 Spirochaetales bacterium
GGCGTTGTACTACGGAATCTGGGGAAAAGCGGGAATAGGTTCGCGATCGGTGGATATGCATATTTCATCCCTCCGGAAGAAGCTCGCAAGCTTACAGCGCTCGGTGCCGGCGGAACGGAGGCTCGAGATCAAGACCGCCCGCGGAGCGGGGTATGCCATCCGTTGATACCGTGTGCAAAGGTTGTGGATAATATAAAAAACATGCCAAGCGGCTCCGGTTGCGGTGTGAAATTGACAGGTAATTTCACCCGCGGCGGCGCCGAATCGCCTAACCTCCGTATAGTGATAAAAGATAACTCTTTGTGGGTAAGACAATTGAGGCTGTCCCGCAACCCGGCGATGAAAGGAAGATCCACTACCAGTAGCGCCTAAAGATACAGCTCCCGCTATATATAGTGTAGGGACAGCCTCGATTTCGAGGGATTAACGTTGTGGGACAACTTCGATTAGTTATTTTTGAAACGTACAAAAACTCAAAAACCTCTGCTCCTGCGCACTTCGTAAACGCGAGAAGCTATGCCGTGGTATAAAAAAATATACGAGTTCGTGTGCATACTCTGTGGATAATTCTCAGCCTACACGCCGTCTTCCACCAGGACCGCGGTACCGTATACCAGGAGCTCGGCGGCACCCTGCATTACGCTGGTGGTAGTGAACCGTAAACCCACGATGGCATTGGCGCCCAATTTTTCCGCATCCTCAGTGAGCCGGTCGAGCGCCTGTTCGCGCGTTTCCGCCATCATCTTTGTATAGTCGGTAATCTCACCGCCGGCCAGATGCTTGAAGGCCGCCATGATATCCCGCCCCACGTGCCTTGCCCTGATGGTATTCCCCCGGACAAGGCCGAACACTTTGACAATCTTTTTCCCGGGCAGCGTGTCAGTGGAACAGATGATCATTTCATCACCTCTTTGTATTTGTCCGTTTTGCTCTCCCGTACCCTGTCCGCGATCGTTACCCCTAACAGGAACAGCATGCCTGCGATAATACCGCCAACCACAATTTTTATGAAGAGACCCGCCCCTGAATCGGAAAACAGCGAGTACAACGCATACCCAAGAAGCAGGAGATAAGAGCCTAAGAAAAGTACCAAACCGAGTGAGGAAGAAAGCCTGCGCCCGCGCTTCTTCTGCAGTTCTTCGAACCACTCCTTGGGCGGCTCGGGGTACTGGAGCCCCTTCATCTTACGCTGCAACTTGAGAAGCGAAACGTAATCTTCCCTGCACCTGTAGCAGCTCTGAATATGATCGACAACCTCGTCTATCTCTTCTTGCGGCAGCTCATTATCTATAAGCGCCTGTACTTTCAGTTTTGCATCCCGGCATTCCATCAGGTGTTCACCTCCATGAGCAATTCTCTCAAGCGTAACCGCGCGCCGTAGAGTCGAGACATGACCGTGCCGATGGGGATATCGAGTATCTCCGCCATCTCGGCGTAGCTGCAATCCTGAAAGACCTTCAAGTCTATGATCTCTCTCTGCTTCTCGGGCAGCCCGGCGAGGGCTTTGCGCAGCTGTTCCATCTCTTCCTGTTCGAGCAGCGCCGCTGACGGATCCGGCATGTTCGAGACGATCAAATCTTCCGCCGGAAGCGCCCCGTCCCGGCGGGAAGCTCTTTTCACGGTGTTGATACAAAGATTCCGTGCGATTCTGTAGATCCAAGGGTAGAACGACCTGCTCGCATCAAAAGAGCTCAGATTCTTGTAAGCTCTCAAGAAAGCTTCCTGAACGATATCCGCCGCATCGTCCACGTTGTGAAGAAACGAGTAGGCGGCATAGTAGATCCTCCGGCCGTAGAGATGTACCAGTTGCGCAAAAGCGTCGTTGTTCCCGCTCTTTGCCTGTGCGATCAGCTGAGCTTCCATTTCCATAGAGATATACCGTCAGCGGACAATTTTATTCGAAATCCGGCGCCGCTGCCAATCTCACAGTTTGACGCAGGGCTTGAGCGCGCGGCGCGCGTGCCGATACTAATAGGGAATGTTGAAAGACTCTCTTTTGCACCTTCCGGCTCTTCTGCTCATATTCGCCGTGGTATTCGCGGTGTTGCTCGGATTGTCGATCCTTGCTTCCTGGGCTGTTCTATTCAACCCGGTATTTCCCCTCGAACCCGGATGGTTCGGAAAGCAGCTTTCCGCGACCGCCGGTGAGGTGCTGATTGCGTCGCTTTTCCTGGCTCTCTGTGTGCTCTTTTTCAGAATGCGGAAGAGACCCGGGAACCGCGTGCTTTCATTTTTTTTCACACTAGCCGTATCGTTCATCATTCTGTCTGCCGGTGTGACTGTCGTGTACGGACCACCGGGAAGCCCGCCGCCTAAGGAGTACGGCGCAAGCCAGCCGTTGTTCGTCCCCGGTACTATTCACAACACCGACGGGGGACTGGTATATGTTCACGAGGTGAACGGTCCGTCGGATTTGATTGGCGGCGGTCTTACAAACGTTGTTCTGTACACCGACGGAAATCTCCGGCATGTGAGGCATGCATCGGTAGCGATAAGGAATGGCGACGGACCCAAGTCGGCGGTGATCCTGCCGTCCGGGGATACGGGAGACCCGGTCATCCTGCGGCCGGCGAATCCGGTATACCAGCCCATATTCGAGCCCCCGCGCTTCATCACGTCGCTTGTCGACGATATCGCTTCTCTCGAAGGACTCCTTCTTGAAAAACGGACGGTGGCACCGGCGGACTTTTCCCTCACACTGTTTGCGATTCTTCTCACCGCCACCGGATGTGTCTGTTTTTCACGAGCGACAAGGTGGCCGCTTTTCAATGCAATCCTCACCCTGGCGGTGTTTAGGGGATTTTTTTTCATGGTACGGTTCCTCGGAAGTGACATCGGCATCGAGATACGTTCCATGATTCCAATCGCCAGCGTGCGGGAGATGTTTTTCACTCTCGTCTTTTTAGCCATCGGGGTATTGCTCACAGCGGTAAATTTTGTGTTTCCGGGGAAGAAACATGGCTAAGACCCGCGACGATTACGCGCTACTAAGGAACAGGATCATCATCGTCATTCTCTCTGTGTACGGCTTGAGTTTTGTCGGCTTTTTTGCTTATTCCCTCTTTACTTTTCCGGAAAAATACTTCCTTCACGTGTTCAGGGTGCAATGGACGCCGCTTCAGACCCTCGTCAATTTTATCGAGAACCTTACCCCGGTCCACTGCGCGGGTGTGCTGCTCGCCTGTTCGCTGTTTGCCCCGCCGCAGCCCTCGCTCAAGACCGGGTTGGAAGACGCGTTTACCCGACTTGTTTTCTCCACGGTGATTGTTTTTGTCCTCCTTGGCGGGGTGTTCGTGACGCTGTCGGAAGGCCTGCTTCCCGTGCTTCACGGGCGCCTCGGTGCGCTGGAAAACCGGACGAGCGTTGCAAGGAACTATCTCGAGCTCGCCGGTGAGGCCAGGAGAGAGGGTAACAGACGGCTGCAGAACGCCTATCTCGAGTATTATTTAAGTGTCGACCCGGACAACAGCGAAGCTCTTGATGCACTGGCGGAGCTCAGAAAACGGTCCGGAGAAGATGCCTTTGGCACGTCGGCGCCGGCGCCGCTGAAACGGGCCAGGCTGATGGATCTTGAAACCAGCGAGCTGCTCGGCAGGGCCATGGCATCGGTCCAGGAGGAAGACTACTACACCGGCTATTACTTTGCGGACTTGGCGAAGGCCCTGTCTCCAGCCGGATCGCCGGAGGCGAAACAGGCCGGAGAACTGGCCGCGTCGATACAGAGACGCCTCGCATCGTTCCGGGCAGACACCGAGGAGCGCGAGCGGAATGCCATCTTCGAGATAAAAACACAGGCGCATTCGGATCTCATGTCGGATGAGTTGCCTCTCGTCGCACGGGCCTATTACACCTTCCGCCTTCTTGCAGAAAATGATCCCGATGATACGGAAGCCGCCAACTACCTGTCCCGGTCGGTCGCAAAACTGAAGACGATGGCGTTCTTCCGGGACGAAGAGGAGCGCTTCGCTTCGATGCCCGGCGCCAACGGATTGTTCTTTCTGAACAATGAGCCCGGTGCCGATACAACAGAGCTCGTGGCGATCGGCGGCATTATTGTCACCGAAGACGGTACGTACGCCCGGGACATCGAGGCCATTACCTTTGGCGGGGACGGCGGGACAATCAGCCGCTTCGCGGCAAGCGCCGGCAAGATCATGAAGGATGAGGAAGACCGGTCGATTCTGTATATGGTGGGAATCGACAGGACCGACAGTTCGAATACGCTCCTGCCCGAGTACACTGCGGGCGAACCGCAGGACAACTTCCGTATCGTACCGTCTCTCGACGAGCTTGAGCTGCTGGGGTCGGAGGGTCGGGATATCGCCTCCTATCATTTACACCGGCTGTGGGGATTGTGGGACATCCTTGTCCCGTACGGCTATCCGGGCGACCCGATCCGGATTGCGGCGCTTATGAGAGTGGCGGAAGCCTTCGCCTTCATTATCCTTTCGCTTCTTGCTCTTACGATTGGATGGCGGTTGAGACCCGCCGGCGGGTTTCCTGTGGTTGCCGGGACCGCCGGTATTCTGATCCTCCCCGTGGCGGCGTACCTCTTCGTGCGTTTCTACGACTATCTTCTCATGCTTCTGGTGGGCTCGACAATGCTCGCCTGGGGCTTCACACCGGCGATCATCGTTCTTATCGCACTACAGTTCGCCCTTATTGTATTCGCGATAGCCGCGCTTGCGGCTCAATCGCTCAAGTCTCGTGAAACTCGATCGGTTTAAAAAGCCGCTCCTCCGGCACGCCGGTCTCATCGCCGGAAGCGTTCTTGGCCTTCTCTCAGGTCTTCATCTTTTCGGGCTTGCGGTTGGGGCGCTCCTCGGTTACTTCGCTGACGAGCTTGCTTTCTCAAGGAAAATTTTAAAGCGCGGCGCCTCGCTGATGGAAAACCCGGCGGTTGGCGTGCTGGATGACAGGTGGACGCGCATCATACTCTCGGTCACCCTTGCATACACCGTCGCGGTTACTTCAACAAAAGAAGGGAAAATAGGGCTGGGCGAACAGAAACTGCTCGAAGACCGGATCCTTCGCGCCCTTGGAATTGACGGGCGCGAGGGAGGGCTCGTCAGGCAACTCACCGACCGTTTCTTCTCGGTGCGAACGATACATCCGGCCGGGCTCGTCTCGGTGTACCGGGAAATCTCCACGCAAGACGACAGGTGTAATCTTCTCGAATTGCTTTTTGATGCCGCGGCGGGCGAAAACGGCAGAATTACCGCCGGACAGAACGATCTACTCAAAACAGTTTCGATCGGGTTTGAAATCCCGGCTGAGAACTACAACGATCTGCGGCGCAAATGGATCAGCATTGATCACGAAGCGTACGAGATTATCGGGCTCTCGCCGGAAGCGGGCGACCGGGAAATTCACAGGGTCTATCGCAGGCTCGCCTCGCAATTTCATCCGGACACTGGCGGTGACCTGGACGAGACGCAGCGGAAGCAGAGCAACGAGGCTTTCCTGAAGATACAGGACGCTTACAACAGGATCATCGCCGACAGGAACGCGCTGCGAATGGACAACGACGACCCGGGTGATCCAGACTGATGAACGCCGGCGGGCGGGCGCCGGACAGGTACGCGGTTATATCTCCTCTATCGCAAACGCAAACTGGCGCTCACCGAAGGGATTGGGCAGCATGTATACTCTCACAGTGTACAGATGGTTCCGGCCGGAAGAGGTTTCAAAACGGACCGAAAGCGGGAAAAAGAACCCCGCTCCGTCTCTCTGGGAAAAGGGATTCTCCGTGATTTCCGGATAAACCGCACGTTTTATCGTCTGTTCTTCCGTAATCGCCTGGTTCTTGAAGGATTCTTCAACAGTGGCAAGGGTAAACACATGGTGGAAGACGTCAAAATCCGAGTAGTCTACATCCGGCGCCCTTGCACGCATTTCCATGGAGAGCCCGCGGTCTGAGAAGGTATACCAGTCTCTCTCGCATATCGTATCAAACACCGCTTTCAGGAATTCCCGCAGGTTCCGCACGATGTTCACGGCTTTGCGCCGCGCAAAATCGGCACCGTCCCAGCTGTACCATGTCATATAGGTCTCATTTCCGATGCCGATCTCGTAGATCTCTTCATAGATCACCACGTCGATAACACCGTCATTGTCGATGTCTTCCACCCGGGGAAGTTCCCCGGTACGTTCCTGGATGCTGAACCTGCCTGGTTTCCCGCCGGTGAATATGACCCATTCCCTGACTCTGCCCTGCTCGGTTGTGAAGACGATGGAAACGGCGAAGGGTATGTTCTTTCCTTCCACAATCGCCTGCGGATAGAAGGAATCCACCACCATCCGTTCGCCCAATGAAACAAGGTCCGCCGGCACAAGGGTGCCGTTCCGCTGGTAGAAGAGACGCAGGTAGAACTTGGCCGGGTCACGTTCGGCCCGGTACAGCCGCGTGTAATCGTTGATATTGGTAAACTCCGCAGCCTCGCGCCGGTCCACCCGTACGGCGAGCGCAAATACATCGCTGTACCCGTTTCCATCGATATCGTGCAACAGATACACCGCGGACCCGCTTCTATGAACCGGGAGCAGTCCTTCGCCGATTTCCGAAAAGACCAGCCGGTCTATCTGACGGCCGTTCAGGGGATCCGGGAGCGGCGGCGGCGGTTCGCGGAGAGTCTCCGTTACGACGGCGGCTTCCGCTGTGGCGGCTTCGGCGACTTCGGCGGCTGCAGCGGCTGCAGCGGGCTCGTTAACCGCCGGGTCTTCAACAGCCGGGCCTTCCACGGCGATGGCGGCTGCTGCCGCGGCCGTGTCGTCTGTGGCGGTATCGGCGGGCGGTTTCTCGTCCGCCGCGGAATCCGGCGCGCGGTCCGCGGTGACGCTGTCCACCTGCGCGCTCGTGGGCCTGTCCGCAACCGCGCTGCCGGCGAGCCCGTCGCCAGCCGGGGCGCCCTCCGCGGCCGCAACTTCCTCAGGCGCGGCTCCGCCGCCCTCAGTACCGGGCGGCACCTGGGCCTCTCCGGCGGCGTTACCCTGCTCCACGTCTCTGTCGCCGGGTGCGGCTTCGGCTTCAAGTTCGACAGCCGGGGCTTCCGCGGCAGGCGCGGTCTCATCGACCGCATCCTGGATACCTGCGCAGCTTACGAGCAGGAAAACGGCGAGGGTGAAACAGAAGATTTTCATGATCCAAGGGGAATTGTAGCAGGTCTCATGTTCGCCGTCATCGACAATTTTGTGAAAACAGGCTATAAAGCGGGTACGGAACGAACCATGAAAATAATGAAATTCGGCGGTAGTTCGGTCGGTGATGCCGCGCGTATCCGCGGGGCCTGCGAAATCGTTAACGAGGCACGTGCGACCGAAAAGATCGCCACGGTGTTTTCAGCGATGAAGGGCATCACCAACTCGCTCATCGCGACGGCGAGGGAAGCGGAACAGGGAGACCAGGGGTACCTTGAGCGCCTGGCGGAAATCGATCGACGGCACAAAGAGACCGCCAGGCTTCTTTTAGATTCGCCCGGTGAGGCCGGGGCGACGCTGCAATCGTTGGATGATCTTACCGGCGAACTGAGAGGAATACTTCACGGCATAGAGCTTGTGCGGGAGTGCACGCTCCGCAGCATGGATCTTGTCATGAGCTTTGGGGAACGGCTCTCGAACATTATCATCGCCGCCTATCTTTCGGCAAACGGCACGCCAGCCGAATTCGTCGATGCGAGAGAATGCATCATCACCGACCATCACCACGGAAGCGCAGTCGTCAACTTTGAGGTTTCCGGTACCAAAATCAGGAAACGATTGAAAGCCGTAAAGGGCATTCCCGTCATCACCGGTTTCATAGCCTCAACTCCGGAGGGCGTTACCACTACTCTCGGGCGCAACGGCTCCGATTTCACCGCGTCAATCATCGGGGCTGCGCTGGGCGCGAAGTCCATCGAAATCTGGACGGACGTTGACGGAGTGTTGAGCGCCGATCCTCGCTACGTCAGTAACGCCTTTGTCATCAACCAGGTGTCCGTTGAAGAAGCGATGGAGTTGTCCTATTTCGGCGCGGAGGTCATTCACCCGTACACCATGATCCCCGCGGTAGAAAACAATATACCGATATGGATCAAGAACACGATGAATCCCCAGGCGCCGGGCACCCTCATAGCGAGAAATGTCGAGCGGCACCGGCACCCGATCACTGGAATCGCATCGATAGAGAACTGTTCGCTCATAAACGTTGAGGGCGGCGGCATGCTCGGCGTACCCGGCATCGCCTCCCGGGTGTTTCAGGCCCTCGCCCGGGCGGAGATAAACATCATCATGATCTCACAAGCATCATCTGAACACAGCATCTGCCTCGTTTGCCGGAGCGCAGAGGCCGGCCCGGCAGCGGAGGCATTGGAAGCGGAACTCGCCTGGGAACTGGACAAGAAAAAAATTAACCGGGTGGAAATTCTCAATGACCTGGAGATTATCGCTGTCATCGGTGAAAACATGCGTGGAACACCGGGGATGTCCGGCAAATTGTTCAGTTCTCTCGGACAGGCACAGGTAAACGTGCTGGCAATCGCTCAGGGATCGTCGGAACGCAACATCTCTTTCGTTGTCCGCGGTTCAGATCGTCAAAAAGCGCTCACGGTCGTGCACAACGCGTTTCTCGAGCAGGAGAAGGAAGCATGAAATTATCGAGCACAAGAGACCGCGCCAGGATTGTCAGTTACAAGGAAGCGATATTTCAAGGTCTCGCGCCGGACGGCGGGCTCTACCTGCCTGTGTCGTACCCGGACCTGTCGGACCTTTTTTCCAGGCTCGAAGGATCCGCGAGCTTTCTCGATGTGGCGACTGAATTGAGCCGGCGGCTGCTGGGAGACGAGCTGTCCGGCGATGATGTGGAAAAACTCTGCCGGACGGCGTTTCCGTTCTCACCCCGGATCGTCAGATCAGAAAACCATATATCGATATTGGAGCTTTTCCACGGGCCTACCTGCGCTTTCAAGGATTTCGGCGCGTCCTTCCTGGCCACAAGCATGGAGCTGTTTCTTGCCAATGAGTCCCGGAGAGCGGTGATACTCACGGCGACGTCCGGTGACACCGGCAGCGCCGTCGCCCAGGCGTTCAAAGGGAAAAACCTGATCGATGTGGTGATCCTCTACCCATCGGGCAGGGTAAGCCCCCTCCAGGAAAAACAGCTCACCGCCGCCGGCGGCAATGTCCATGCCCTTGAGGTACGGGGTTCCTTTGACGACTGCCAGCGGATGGTAAAGGAAGCCTTTGTAGACCCGGATGTCAACACCATCCTGCCGCTGACATCGGCCAATTCTATCAACATCGGGAGATTGTTGCCCCAGGCGTTCTATTACGTATACGGCCGCTCCCAATATGCCAATGAACAACCGGTGCGCATCTGCGTGCCCAGTGGAAATTTCGGGAACCTTACCGCCGGGATCATCGCCTGGAAATGGGGTTTGAAAACCGAAGGATTTATCGCAGCCACAAACGTCAACGACGTGGTCCCCGAATATCTGAAGAGCTCGGTATATACCGCCAGATCGTCGGTGCATACCTACTCAAACGCCATGGATGTAGGCGACCCGAGCAATTTTGAGCGTATTCTCTCGATATTTGATAACGATTGGAGCTCGATGAGAAAGGTGATAGAGGGTGCCGCAGTCACGGACACGGAAACGGTCGAGACCATCGGTTCCGTTTGGGAGCGAACGGGCAAGCTTCTTGATCCGCACACGGCGGTCGGCTACTGCGCGGCAAAACGTTACCTGGCCGAAACGGAAGACAAGTCTGAAATCCTGGTACTCGCAACCGCCCATCCTGCGAAGTTCTCGGAAGTAGTTCAGAAGTCGATCGGTTCGTCGCCCGAGCTTCCCGACCGGCTCGCCGCCTACCTCGATAAGAAAAAAGTCGCGACGATGATCGGCAACACGACCGGGGAATTGAAGAGCTTTTTAATTGAAACGCTGAAATAGTGAAAGCGTCGGGCCGGGCCGTAGCCGGAAGCCGCGCGGCGGCAACGCCCCCTCAGCCTCCGGGCGCCAGGTCGGCGGCGATCAGCACTGCCCATCGGTTTGAGATCTGCCGTAGGCCTCGTTCTCTTCCACGTTACCCCGGGGCTCCACGTGAACCATAACGTCATACACGTTCTGTAAACGTTCCTTGATCTTGTCTTCGACGGCAATTGCTATGCCATGGCCCCGCTCCACTGTTATGGAGGCTTCCACTTCGATATCGAGATCAATATCATAATATGTACCGATCTTCCGGATCCTCGCTCTGTGGGGATTAGACGCTCCGGCCACCTCATCCACCGCTGTGAAAACCTCATCGTAGACCGAACTGTCGCGGAGAGTGTCCATCGTCTCTTCGCTCGATTCGATGAACACGGACACCGCGGTTTTCATGACCCAGATACTCACCAGGAGAGCAAAAATCGGATCAAGAATCGGAACGCGCAAAAGGCGTGTAAACACTAGCCCGACAAGAACGCTGGCGGATATGAAAATATCGCTCATCATGTTCTTCCCGTTTGCGATAACCATCGGACTTTCATTGCGTCTGCCCATGGTGAGAAGCAGGTAGGCAAGGACGATCTTGCCGGCGATCGAAATAACCGTCGCATACACCGCGGAAACAGACGGCACGGCGCCGGCCTCTCCCGCTATCAGCAAGCCGATGGCCTTGAGGGCGAGCTGCGCGCCCGCAAAAAAGATGACAAAACTCACGAGCTTTGTCGCCACCGTCTCGGCACGCATGTGGCCGTACGGGTGTTCCCGGTCCGGCGGCTTGGCAATGATCCCGGCGGCGAAAAGCGTCACCAGCGATGTTATGATATCCGTCGCCGTATCGATACCGGCGCCGACAACCGCAAGGCTGCCGGACATGATACCGATGATGATTTTGAGCACCGCCAGGGCGGTGTTTCCCCCAATTGCTATCCAGGACGCGCGTTTGATAAGTTTTGTCCGTTCCTGTTCCACCGCTTACCTGCCGCTGTGGACGTACCGTTGGAGTATCTTTTTGCCGTCCGCGGTCCTGAAGGGATTCCGCACGTTTTTCAGATAAGCCCGATAGACCTTGCATGCCCGGTAGTAGCCGTCAGGCCCGCGATACGTCGACGAAAGATCGCACCGGTGGACCTCCAGGAGCAGCGGGAAAAGCTGCGAAGACATGATCTTTTCGGTACGGTAAGTGGGGAGCTCGTGAAGGAAAGAGGGGAGCATGTGTTCACGTACCAGGAAGGAGACGTCTGTGATAAACCCCTCGTCATACCCGAGCCGGCGCAAAAACCTTGTAGCGATACCACCACCAATCTGGGCATGACGGTCGAACTTGCGCCCTTCATTGGGCTCCGCTAGAGGTTTGCCGGAATCGTGAAACAGAAGTGCGTAGGAAAGCGCCAGGTCCGTCGTCTTCCTGTAGGCGAAGGTTTCGAGGGTATGCTGCCAGACGTTGCCTTCAGGATGGAACTCTTTCGCGTGGTCCACCCCGTACATCGCCGCAAGCTCGGGCCAGTGAAGATCGACAAATCCCGTCGACCGGAGAAGTTTGAAACCTTCAGCGGCGTTCCTTCCGGCGAGGAGCTCCTCCAGGAGCAACCGCTGCTCGAGCAGCGAGAGCTCTTCGCCGTGCTTTCCGGGCGAAAGGCGCCGCAGATCAAGCCCCTCTTCCGTGGTGAAGTCAAAGTGGGACAGCAGTACCGCAGCCTGGGCGACGGTTTGCCAGTCGGCCTTGAACACCACCTCCCCGGATACACGTAAGAGCCTGGCCCTGAGATCGCGATACATACCGGTGCGATCGAGGTACTTCCTCTCAACAGGGTCATAGGCAAAATTCGCCACGGTAAAGGGGCTGCGGGGAAGTGAGAGAACCGAGTCGACGCATGAGAAGAGCACGTAGCCCTCTTCGCCGGCAACCAATGCGTCCACCTGCTCGATTCCCGGGTATTCCAAGGCCCCGATGTGTCTTGCCAGTTCTATCAAATCGGCCTCAGTGCTCACGTGAAGCACCCGCGCTTCCGGAAAGTTATAGTACAGATCGAGAGCCGAAGAAGACGTAATGACCGACCGGGCCGGTATATCTTCGAGGCAATGGATCAGGTTTCTGTTCATTTGAAATAAAGATACCCCTTACGGCAGGCGGCGTCCAGCGTGAGAGTGGTGATCGCCCGCCCTTGTCGATGTTAAAGCCGCAATGTTTCCAACTGATTTCTCATGGGAAGTTTTGTTTGCGCGACTGGGGGAAATGGCTCATAGTGGTTCGCCATACTCATGAACCTTACGTAGTCGCTAATGACGTACATTTCCCGGGAGCATATCCAACCGATGAATGGGTCAGAGTTGAAGAGGATTTTTTATCGTTGCTCGACGCGAACAAAGAGAAGAAAATCATTATTACGGCTAACGGTCACAAGATATTAGAACAGGACGAAGCATTTACGACTACGTTGACCCAAAACCTCGCCTGTGGGGATAGAAATATATAGTAAAATATGTGTTTACGCGATGAGGTTTCAGCCAAGGCCGGTGTCATCAGGAAATCGTTTTACTTTCTTATCAGGAACTGGAGACGAAACAGACTGCTGTAAAGAAAATCATCATCTGCATCGAACGCCATTACGGATTCTGCAGCGGGTTACTCGACAGCCGGCGTCGGGGCTACCTGTGGAGATTGACGGGAAGCCGGATCTCGTTGCCGTCCTGCCGACTTGAGTTTTCAAAGTGGACAATTTCGCATCCGTACGTTGACAATTATGTGTTGTAAATGTAAAATTGTCAATATGTGGATACACAGAACTCTATCAAAAGAACTTATAAAATTGGCGCGCACTTTTCCGGCGGTTGTGCTGACGGGGCCCAGACAGACAGGAAAAACATCGTTGTTGGAAAAAACATTTCCCGACTATGGCTATGTGTCTCTTGATTACGCTCAGAATGCCGAGGCGGCGGAATCAAACCCGGACGCTTTTCTCGATCAGAACCCTTGCCCGCTCATTATAGACGAAATCCAATATGCTCCGTCATTACTGCGGTACATAAAAACACGGATAGATTCCAGGCGATCCGTCTCGGGTCAGTTTTTCATTACCGGATCTCAAAGTATCTCCTTGATGGCCGAAGTGACGGAGACTCTTGCCGGAAGAGTGGCGGTACTTCCCTTTCACACACTTTCGTTTGATGAAATCTCGCACTTGCATGATGCGAAAGATCGCTCTCTGCGGAACCGTTTTTTGTGGTTGGGAGGATATCCTGAGCTGTGGGCGAATCCTGACCTGTCGATTTCCAGAGAACGGTGGTATCAATCCTACATAACAACGTACCTGGAACGCGACGTGAGAAACCTGCTTAACGTGGGCAGCCTGCGCGATTTTGAACGGTTCTTACGGGCAGTTGCAGCCCGGGTCGGACAGACTCTCAATATGTCCGATATCGGCAGGGATGTAGGTAGACCGCCAAGTACCGCACGAGAATGGTTAAGTGTGCTCGTAGCATCGAATGTAGTAATCCTTTTGGAGCCGTACTACCGGTCATTGGGAAAACGAATTACCAAAAGCCCGAAACTCTATTTTGCCGACACCGGGCTGGCGGCCTTTCTCTGCGGATACAGCAATACGGAAACGCTGATTCAGTCAGCGGCGATCGGCTCTTTCTGGGAAAATCACGTGGTCGGCCAGTGGGTCCGGTGGAAGGACTGGCTGCATCCTTCGGCGTCGTTATGGTTCTGGCAGGACCGGATGAAAAACGAGGTCGACCTTATCATCAACCTGGATGGGAAACTGACAGCAGTAGAGATAAAGTGGAAGGAGAAACCGGGAGATAAAGACGTGACGGGAATAAGGAAGTTCATCGAAATGTACGGAGAAAAGAGTGTTGCAAAGCGCTACGTAGCGTGTAATACAAGAAACACCTTTTCGGTATCCGGGATTGCCGAGGCAATCGACGGCTGGGACGTCTGGAAGCTGTAACCGCTGCGCTTTACGCCTTATCGAGCGAACACCTCAGCGGAAACTCGCGCCGTTTCGCCATGGCATGCACCCGCGTGATTTTCGATTGGGCTATGTCCCAGGTGTAAGTACCCACGACGCCCTTGCCGTTCCGGTGGACGAACAGCATCAACTTGGTCGCTTCAATTGCCGAAAGCTGAAATACGGTGGACAAGATTTCGACGACAAACTCCTTTGTAGTGTAATTGTCGTTATGAAGCAGAACGTTCCACATCTCGGGTTCTTTGATCTCTTCATCCTGTTTTTCCAGAACATCGGAATCAGTCCCGCGTTTCAGATCATCCTTGTCCGGCAATTCTCGTCCTCCCATCGGCGGACGCACGGAGCGCCGCCGGTCAGTCGCCGCTTCCTACATAATACAAAGGCGGGAGGCACGGTTCAAGTTTTAGGCGAATATTACCCGTCCTGGTCCGGCGCACGAAGCGAGCTCGTAGTGCTCCAAATCCTGATTCGGATCAGTAGACAAGAGTTAAACGTGAAAAGGATCTTGTGTGAACATCGTCGATTTTGACGCGGGATCCGGGCTTTCGCGATATTGAAGGTGTAAGATACTTCGCGACGTAAGAGTGAGGCCCCGGGGAACTAACGCTTTGACATCGCCAGATACGAAAAATCACCATTGTGGATCGAATTACATCCAGCAGCCTACATCAAAAGGCCGGTTTTTCGATCTGCTCTTATCTGCTACCCCTTTTCGTATGCAGGTTGAAGGCCGCTTATCATCGGGTAATGTCTCACATTCAACGTTTTCAGATCGGCATTCTCCGTTTCCGCTGTTGCAGCAACAATGGCGTCGCCCAAACCGATACCATGCGATTTCGCGTAGTCTCTCTTATAGAGACCACCTAGACGCGCAATCTTGGGAGACACCGGAATGATCTGGAAAAGAGAAATCAGGCCGTCAATAATGCGTAATTCTTCACCGCCCTTGACTCCTGCATAAAGTTCCGCCGCCACAATGGCCGAAAGAATGATCCGCTTTGACTGTTTGCGTACCAGCGCGACCGCTTCCGAATGGCCGCGAAGAAAGTCCACCATCACATCGGTGTCTACTAAAATAGGTTTTGCCATAGGATCATCCGCGGTCCCAAGATCGCCTCTCTGAGTTAAAATCGGGCAAATCTCGGCGTTTGTGCCACAATCCCATTGCTTCGTTCAAGATAGCCTCTCTCTGGTCATCGTCTTTCAGAGCAAGAAACTCGTCGACAGCCTCGCGAATCAGTTCCGATTGCTTCTTGCCCGTCAATTTGGTAATCCTTTCCAACCTTTTCCGCTCATCCTCTGTCAGGTAAACTTGCGTTCTTACCATACATCACTCCTAATGTATACATTAGTATTATACATCATCCATTCAAATCAAGGCCCTCCAATATGGCGACTTCCATCATGAGCCAATCTCGATCATGCCTTATCGACGGCTCTCCGGCTGATGTTTTCGAGCAATCGATAGAGTTGTTTCTCCTTATATCCCGCTGTCATTGCCGGTCGTTTCTTGTTTCCTCGTAAATTTTCTCGATGTGTTTTTGATCAGTTCGTCTTTTCGCCGTTCTTTGTGGCAGGAACCAGTGCACCGGACCCTGGTTTTTCTTTCAGGTATTCTTCCAATAGTCCCGGATTGTCACTACAAGCAGATGCCGGCACAATTTCGGCGATGATCCGATTATGATCCGTAATGATTATTCGCTCCCCGTTCTGGACCATTCTCAGGTAACGGCTGAGGGAGTCTTTGAGATTTGGCCGAAGCCGATAATAAATATACGCTAAGGCTGAGAGAATTGCTTCAATTTGCCGGCGATTGAGTCTGGAA
>JAFGHN010000159.1 GCA_016930115.1 Spirochaetales bacterium
AATCCACCTTCTTGGAGGCAAAAACTGGCCCCCCAAGTGCTGTTTTGCCGTCTTTTACCTGCCCGCGAGAGTGGTTCAACAGGATTCGGATCACTATGCAAGCAATACAGGCGAAATGGCAACGGTTGGCGCAATGTCACGCCGGTACTGCAAAAACCCTGTCAAAACACTTCCTCCAGCACATAGAAAACGTTCTGATCGGTGCCGAACACGATCCAGCTACCCGCCACAACGGGGCCGCTCAGGATGGACCCTTCGATGGCGAGCTCCCAGAGAGTCCTTCCGGTTCTCGCGGACATGCAGACTATCTTTGCCGGGTTGTATCCCGGAGTAGCCGTATCGAGCTCGGAGCTTACCGGGAGGTCGCCGGATAGATTGTCGCCGTGAACGCCGAGGTAGACCCGGTCCTTGGCCACTGTCGGCGAGCTCGATGTGGGGTAATTGAAGGAGTGCGTCCAGGCAATGGCCCCGGATTTCTGGGTGAACGCCCGGACCGTTGTATCGCCGCTGGAAAAAATGACGAGGTTTTTCCACAGTGAAGGCGCGAGGTAATCAAGTATTTCAAGATTGTTTCTGAAAAGCGCGTATGGGGGTATCCTCGTTCGCAAACCGATATCCGATTGATCATAATTGCGCCACACTTCTTCTCCTGTGCGCCTATCCAGGGCGAAGTAGGTGAGGTCCATCGGATCCGACGGAAACCCCGCTGTGCCGTAAAAGATAAGGCCGTCCTTGAGCGCGGGAAACGAATACCAGATGGCGTTGTCATCATAAGTATTGAGAAGCCAAAGGTAACTTTTGGTGTTGATGTCATAGGCGCCGAGCGATCTCGGCTGGTTCTGCGGACCCGGAGCGAAATACATCACGTCCTCATAGAGCTGGAAGGTGTGGCGAAGCCAGACGTAGTTGATGATCTCGAGCTCTTCAACTCCCGCAGGATCAAAAAAGTAGCTGGACCCGGCGTCGCTGGTGAAGATGACATGGTCCTTGTACCTTATGATTGATGACTGAACCGTCTTACCGGTGTCGAACGACCAAACGAGCTCTCCGGTATGCCTGTTTACGCAGTAAAAGAAACCGTCGTTGGAACCGAAATACACGTTTTCGTCGTCCGCCGCCGGAACCGAGTTGATCGGACCGTCGGTGCTGAAGACCCACCGCATGTATCCGCTCTCGATGTCGAGCGCATAAAAGTTGCCGTCGTCCGAACCGAAGTAGATGGTGTCATCGAGGATGACCGGCGGATTGAACGTGAGCGCCGGCCCTTCCTGGTACTGAAGTCTGAGCTTCCACTTCACCGCTATCGGCGGCTGGATTGAGGTGCGGGTGTATCCTCTACCCTGTTCCCCGCGGAACATGAGCCAGTCGGATTTACCGCTGCATCCAACCGCAACGGCGGTCACGGTGATTGTCGTCACGCTGAACACAAGAAAGCGGCCGATCCGCCTGAGGAGCGCGCCGGCGTGTCCGCCGGCGCGCTGCCCGCCGCGCGAGCTCGTGGTGGTGTCACGCATCCTCAGTACCTCAAATCTCTCAGAGTGAAGACACGTTTGAGCAACCCGGTGAAACCACTTCTTTTCGTGCTTTCCACAACGTTGCGATATTCGACACGCAATTTCTGAAACTCAAGTTCGCGTTTATCCGCCTTGAGCCGCTGCCTGTACCTGAGCGTTGTGTAGAGTTCGGCGAAATGTTCCAACTCCGGATGTTCACCGGCGTACTCTTTCACCGTGTGTGAAACCGGCTTGATAGGATACCCTTCCGCGGCCAGCCTGGCGAGAAGAAGCGAATAGATCGCGCGGAGTGAACGGACGGATTCTCCTCTGGAGACGGCTTTCAGATAGACGAGCCGGCCGTACCGGTAGGCATACGCCCCCGCCGTCCCGGCGACCATAAGCACCAGCAGGGCCTGGAGCGTGAGAAGCCAGGGGAATTCGAACTTCCGCTCCAGTACGTTCTCGGGTTCGATAATCGGTATAACGATGTCCGTAGAATTGGGGTTAAGGCCTCCGACCGGAGGCATCGCCGTCGCGGTCGTCTCGATGTCTATCCAGCCGTAGCCGGGCATATAGACCTGGGTCCACGAATGGCGATGGGCGGTGGTGACCAGATACATCTCGTCGAGTGAAAACTGCTGCAGCGGCTGGATAACTTCCTGAAGGGCGGCGAGCCCCCGCTTGTGCATCCTTGTCTGTAGTCCGCTTGACGCTAGATATCCCGTGACAACCCGGGAGGGGATGCCCGCCATCCGGGCGAGAAGGGCTGCGGAGTTGGAGAACTCGCTGCAATCACCGTCCTTTGTTTCGAAGAGGAAGCGCACGATATGATCGATCGACACCTCATCGGTGAAGCCGATATTGTATTGGAACGTGGAAAATGCCTGGATTATCGCCGCTATTCTTTCGTAATACGACAGCTCATCGGAAATGACCGCGCCGAGATAGGTCGACAGCTTCTCACGTACGGCAGCCGTGATCTCAACCTCGAGATACGGGGCAAGCAATTGCCGCTCTCTTTCGTTCAATCCGATAATCCTGCCAAACTCCGCTTCCCCTGCCTGGGATATCGCGGAAAGAGAAGCGTAAGAAAAGTCAAAGGGATGATAGATGCGGTTCAAGACCGTGGGTTGAACCGCCTGGGGGTCGTAGGGGAGAAAACGGACCGATTCCGTGGACAGAAAGAATACTTCCTTGATTTCCCTGCTCAAGTCAAAATTCTTCGCCGGATTTTCCCATGTTTCGATGAGACGCAGATACGCGAGCTCGTTCAAAGGGTTGTCCCGGGAAAGCAGAAAGCCGTGCTCCGGGTCCAGATCGCCGAAGTAGGCGTCCGCGGCGTAGATCGGGTCCTGTTTGCCTGCCACGACCATCACCGCGTACTGCTTGTCCTCTCCTTCACCCGATCCTGTCTGCCTGCCGCCTTCATCCCCGCTTTCGGAATCGGCGTTGCTTCCGGAGCGGGACCTTCCGCGGCTTTCCCACTGCTCCGCAGGAATGCCTTGGAGCCGCTGACCGGCATCGCCGTCTCCTTCCCCATCGTTTCTATTTCCCCCTTCACCGCCGTCCCGGCCGTCCCGGTTTCCCTGTCTGTCGGACAACAGGTTTCCGTCTTCAAGCCCCTCCCCGTACTCGTCGAGGGGGAGGAAATCCGGATCCGGCGGGTTTTTCAGATCGTTCAGGGATATCGAGTGTTTGACGAAATCCGCGGGCAGAAACATCGCCGCAGCCACGCCTATCGCCGCAGCAATTGTCAGAAACAGCGCGAGTTCCCGTCCGCTTCTCTTCCGCAGCCCTTCGCCGTAGACCGACAGATACAGCACGAATCCGTGAAGCAGCACCACCCCAAGACTTATCGCGAGAATTCCCTGGGTGATGGCCGAACTTGCCGCGGCGAACTCCTCAGCGGCCCTTGAGAAGCCGAGAAGCCGTATAAAGAGCACAAGAAGCAACAACATCTCCGCGAAAACGAAGGGTCGCAGAAGCCCGCGGCTTCTGAAAACAAGCACCGTTGAGGCAAATGCAGCGGTTTGTACCAGAAGAAACAGCCCGATGGGACCGGTAAAACCGGTAAACACGATGAGAGAGACCGCCGTCAGCC
Source organism: Spirochaetales bacterium (assembly GCA_016930115.1). Classification (GTDB taxonomy): domain Bacteria; phylum Spirochaetota; class Spirochaetia; order ARS1246; family ARS1246; genus JAFGHN01. Next base: position 3,598 of record JAFGHN010000159.1, read on the forward strand.
CGGCGGATGCGCCTGTCCATAATTTCCAGCTGAATTTCGGCGGCGAGAGGAAGAAAGCAATATGCATCTGCGCCGGTACCAGCAGGAACCAGAGCCAGCGTATGAGAGCATCGTATGAAACAACTACCGCCGGATGGAAGATGGGGATCCCCACGGCAACCAGATAGATGCAAAGACGTGTGTAAAACAGCAGGAGGTAACGGCGGCTAAACAAGACGTACCTCCATCGGCTCATCCTCAACAACGACACCCTCGGCCTGGCCCACGCCGGGATTCAACGCAAGAGGGTCACGTCTCAATACCCAACGGCCGCAGAAGAGCGGTGCCTCGGTACCCGACAACAGTATCAGTCGTTTCGCTTCGCCGTTTTTCCCGGTGCCCCGGGGAATCACCACACGATATACGCGAATCCTCGCGCCGGGCAGAACCCCGGTCAAAAACCCGGAGAGGCCCGAGTCGTAAGCTGTCGTAAAGATGAAAACGTCACCGGGGTGCAGATCGTCCGGAGCGGTTATCTCTTCCCCACGCGGGTTTCGGTAGTGTGCCGTGGCAATCTCGGCGCCGAAAGCCTCGATGTCTTCACCGGTAGAAAGCTCTCTCACATCGCTGCCCACGTAGACGGCGAATTGATAATCCGGGTGATCCTGTTTGATGGCTCGCAAAAAGAAGAGCAGCGCGCTCTTGCATTGATCGAGAAAAAAAACCGACCGGAGCGAATCGGTGGCCATTGAAGTATAGGGTCTGAAATGCACCGTAACGATCTTTGTCTTTTCCTGTGTAACGGGAGAAATCCTGGTAAACAACTCTGAGAAACGGCTGGAAGCCTTCCAGTTGATGTCCCTGTGTCTGTCTCCGGGGATATACTCCCGCATGAAGTACCGTTCAACATCCGAGCTTTTCATCCGGCTCTTGTTCTCGTCTCCCCTCTGGGCCTCTACCCGTGGCTGCTGTCTGTCGGACAGCGGGGCAGGGCGTACGATGATGCTTCTGTCAAAACGCGGGGCAAGAGCGCCCCGGGTCAAGCCGAATACGTCTTTGACCGCAAGTGCGCCTCTTGCGTGGAAAACGCCGCTCACCGGAAATCTGGTACCCGTGACAATCGTTGCGCCGTCTGAAGGGATCTCCCGGTGATACCGGAAGGCAGCATCCCGTCCTGCGCGGAGATTCCCGTGGAGAATGAAATGGACCCTGAAAAACGGCAGACTTTTGAATCCTTTGATCGAGACACGATGGTTCTCTTCTTTTCGACGCGCAAAGAGAGGGGCAGAAGTGTCCCAGTCTATCTGCGCGACGGCAAGCTTGGCCGCCTGCAACCGCGAAAGCACGGCGAGAACGATGAGAATGACGAGTATCAGCACGGAAAGAAGAAAGGCGTAACGATTGCCATCCGCAAAGGCATTCCCGATGAGTGCGGTTGCCAATCCAAAGAGCATTGTCCCGGGAATCGTCAGGGGATAATAAGGCGCCGCTTTTCGAAACCGTTCCGATAGAGACAACAGCCTTGCAGCGCTCACCGCGGCTCCACGGGCACCGTTTCAAGAATCGAGTCGATAACAGACTGCGGCGCCATGTCGGGATCTTTCATGATCAACCTATGGGAGACGGCGTTGTGGAAAACCTCTTTCACCATATCGATGTTGACAAAATCCATACCCCGGACAAGTGCGAGCGCCCTCACCAGCCGGGAAACCTTGACACCGGTTCTTGGGCTCGCGCCGGTCTGAACGTCCGGGTGTTGCCGCGTTTTGCGCACGCAGTTAACGATGTAGGAGACAACCTCTTCATGTATTGTCACTTCGTCTACAAGCCGGCGCCAGGAAATGATATCTTCCGACTTCACCGTAGGACCGAAGGCGGTCCATCCGTCGTCCCGGCCGTGTTGGTTGACGATTGATATCTCGTCTGCGGTATCCGGGTACCCCATGGAAAGCTGGATCATGAAACGGTCAAGCTGGGGCGCGGGAAGGGGAAACAGGTGTGCGCCCTTCAAATTCATCGTCGCGATAATAAAGAAAGGATCCTCAAGGTGATAGGTTTTCCCCTCTATTGTCACCGTCTGTTCTTCCATCGCCTGAAAGAACGATCCCTGCGTCTTGGGCGTGAGGAGATTTATCTCGTCGCACAGTACGAAGTGAGCGAATATAGGGCCTCGGGTAAATATAAGACTGCTTGTTGTCGAGTCGATCCTGGTATATCCGAGTATGTCCTGCGGCAGGAGATCTACGGTGCACTGTATCCTGCTGAACGGCTCGACCTCCACGCCTTCCTGAGAAAAGTCCCTCTCGGCCCAATCGATTGAACCGGCAAGGGCCCGGGCAAGCGAGGTTTTCCCGACGCCATGGGAATCTGCGAGCATGACATGTCCGCCCGCTATTTTTGCCGCTATGATGTATTCAAGTTTTAGTCTGTCTATACAGATAACGGACTTGATATTCTCGATCAGTTTGCTTGCCCCTTCCTGGACAACTTCTACCGCAGGGGCAAAATCGACAGATTTATCCATACAAAGCCCTTTTTCTCCTCAAAGGTAGATGCCGTATTCCGAAAAGTCAAGAATCTTGGCTACTGATCCGATTTCTGTTGAATTTGAATCAATATGCACAATTAGTGAGTAATTATTCATGAACACCCGACAGGAGGAGGTTTCATG
>JAFGHN010000160.1 GCA_016930115.1 Spirochaetales bacterium
GTGTCCGCCTATTGGCACCTTGATGCGCAAAGCTACGCCGAAAGTACCGGTACGCCTGTCGGGTGGGCTTTCATGAAAGCCCTGTCGCATGGTGACAGCCTGAGTTTTGGATCTCTGGTGTTCATGGGCGTAGCGGTCATTGTCTGTCTCGCCGTCATGGTGGCTGCATTTTTGAGAAAAAGAAAACCGGAGTTTGCTCTTATCGCGCTGCTTCAGATTGTCATACTGGTGATTGCGGCAACCGGAATCGCATCCGGTAGCTGACAGGCTGCTGGCAAAGTAATCAAAGGGCGGCAGGTCATTCGTCACGCTTCACCGCGTCTTTTATGTAATCCGCCGCCTTTTGAAAGAAATCTTTTGCGCCCTCGGTTACCTCTTCAAGCGTATCGCCAACCGCAACGCCAAGGCCTTTCTTGAAGGCGTTATCGGCTAATTTCTTTCTATCGGCACTTTCCTCAGACTCGGGGAAACGCGACGCCCAGTCCTTCGCATCATCATAGTACACGAGCTCTCCGGCCTCCAGGCGTTGGATTGTCTCGTCAAAGTGGCTGTCGAGGGTGGCGTACATATCGGATCTGTATGCCGCCTCGGCCTGTACCGGAAGCTTCCCGCCCTGCTTGTCGATGAGACGGTGGAACTTCCTTGCGTATGAGCCGTAGCCATCCTCCACCTTTTCCAGGTAGTAGTCCAAACTGGCGGTCACTTTCTCCACGGGCATGAACGGTCTCACGGCGCCGACGTAGATGCCAAAGGAAAGCGCCACCGCGCACAGAAGCCCGGACCCGCCGAACAGGAACAGACGTCTTCTTCTTTCGCGGTTTTTGTCTGCAGTTTCCCCGAGTGATGTGATCTCTCGGTGAAATGCGGACATGAACGTTTGTCTTTCCTCTTCCGTGAGGTCTCTGTTGGACAGGTCCTGTTCAAAGAGCTCTGAGAACGTCCGGTAATAATCCTCATCGTGTTTGTCCTGCTCCCGAAGGTCGACCTGTTTCATCGTGTTCCGGTAAGCCTCTGTGAAAATCCGGTCGAGACGCGGATTTTTCATGACGGTAAGGTTTTTTCTCTTCATCAATTCTGTATAGTAACCCACTATGGCCCATTCGTCGGCGCTTTCTTAGTATATTCAAACGAAATGCTCAAAGAAAAGGAGTCTTGATGAAAATCGAAAAGGATCTGGTCGCGAGTTTCGACTACACGCTTAAGGATGATGAAGGAACGATGCTCGATACTTCCGATGGAAAAGAACCGTTGTCCTACCTCCATGGCGCGGGAAATATCATCTCAGGGCTTGAAAACGAGCTTTCAGGCCATGAGGCGGGCGACAGCTTTTCCGCCGTGATCGAGCCCGAGGATGCCTACGGAGTGTATTCGGATGAGATGGTCTTTACGGTTACAAGAGACAAATTCGATGATCCCGATCAGGTCGAAGAAGGCTTGAGGTTCCAGGCCCAGATTGGAGGAGAGCCGAGACTATGCACCGTATCCAAAGTTGATGGTGAAGATGTCCAGATTGACGCAAATCATCCTTTGGCCGGTATGAAGCTTCATTTTGACGTCACCGTGCGTGACGTGCGTGAAGCAACAGCCCAGGAGCTCGAACACGGCCACGTGCATGAAGCGCACCACCATGAGGATGTTTGAGTTTCACCCCAAAAGGCTGCTGCGCTGACAAAGCTGTCAAAGGCCTGTTGCCCAATGTAAAAAAAGATACACTGCTGCCGGCGCCAACGCGAGAAGCGAGTGTACGGCCGCAGTCGCCCCAAAACGTGACGGGTGGAAAGGTCTCAGCATTGAAATCCGCCATTTCAGACGTAGCTCATTGTCACATCGCGACAGAAATACGAGGTAGTACAGCATTGCGGCAACAACGACGACCGTGATCGCCCGACCTTTCCTGCCCTGCAGAAGATAAGGCGAAAAGATGATCGGAAGAACAACGGTGTAAGTCAGAATCCAGAAACGCAGTCTTACGGCCCTCCAATACCAATTCCACACCGGGTGGATGAGATGCGATTTTTCACCCGCGCTCGTCAGCGCGACCTTAGTTTTCCAGAGGGTGATGAGTAAGAGAATCAGAGCGGTTAGTATTGCGCCCGCGGCGAGGAAAGACATAAGCGGCAGGTCAATCGCGCCAAACTGTGTCGAGCGCGTAATTACAAAGCCGCCCCGTGATGAGATATCGGGATTCAGCCAGACTATGATGGTAAGCAGAGTCACTTGTATAAGCTCGCTCTCCCCGCGGCGCAGCTCAAGGCGCTCGGCGACCGCAAGTACCGCAAAAGTGCCCATGCCCGACATCAACACCGCCACCAACACGTACCAGGAGGCCGCCGCACCGCAGCCGGTCAGCAGACAGAGTACAAACATTGCGACCCAATTCGCAGGTCTCGCCAGCAGCGACCGGGCCCTGAGCCGGGAAATGAACCGTCTTCCCCCGGGGGCAAGGTCCACGAAGGAACGGCGCGGTATTACCAGCCTGATATTGTAACTTGAAAGGGCGCTCACCCATACAATATATGCGGTTATGATTATGGCGTGGGTGGCCGCTATTTGCTCGAAATCGATCGCCGTGCCGCGTGCCCACAGGCTTGCGATAATACCGTAGTTCGCGATGATCCTTATAAGAAGGACTCCGGAAAGAAAAGCTTTCAGCGCGGTGAGCCCGGGAGAACTGAGCGAAGGATGCGCGCCGCGCTGCTGCAGTGTTTTGAGTATTTCCCGGGGTGTTACGGATCGATCCAAGTCAGTTCAGGCTCCTTGGCCGCGTTATCGTCCTGCGATCCAACCGACAGACCGGCGTAATCGGTTCCGCCGGCGATTTCTTCTACAAGGCCATTCCCGATGGCCCAGATCTTGTCACACGAGTTGTAGGGGAAGTCAGGAGAATAGTTGGCAAGCAGGATTGTCCGGCGGCGCGCTCTGAGGGTCCGAAGTATACGGGCGAAGGCGGCCGCGCCCTGCATGTCTACCGAACCGTACGGCTCATCGAAAAGGTAATAGCCGGCGTTTTGCACAACCCCAAGGGCAAGGCCGAGACGCTTCCGCATTCCGGATGAGAGGTCGCATGCCCTGACGGCGGTGTGACTTCCAAGATGAAGCAAGTCGATAACCGCATCGGCGCGCTTTGCGGCTTCCTTTCGTTCGAGCCCGGCAAGGAGCCCTTTCAAAATGAGCTGCTCTGCAACCGTGAGCAGCGTGATGGTCCCGCCGTCATCCGGGACGAAGGAAATTCCGTTTTGCCAGTCCGCCGAATCCGGTCTCACCGGGTTCCCGTTGACACGCAAGACGCCGGAATCACAGGGCAGTATTCCCGCCAGGTAATGCAGCAAAGTTGTTTTGCCTGAGCCGTTTGGACCGCAGACGCAGACAATTTCACCGGGAGAGGCGGAAATCGCAGCAGCGGATACAATGGTCCGCTTTGATCTGGAAAGCGACAGGTTCTCAATTGTCATGTGTGTATATGATACAGTATACAACATGGGAGTGAGCGAGCATATCCGGCTGTTCGACGGGATCGCCCGTCCCTACGCCTGGTTTCACCGGATACAAACCAAAAGGTATATCGGCATCCTTCGCCGGCACCTGCCCGCGATCGGACTCCTGCCGGGCGCCCGTATTCTCGATGTCGGCTGCGGGCCGGGTTCGTTCGGCACCGCTTTCAAGCACTTCGGTTTTTCCGTTTCCGGGGTCGACGGATCTCCGCGAATGGCGTCGATAGCCGCCTCCAACGGGATCGAGTGCACCGTGGCCGACGCCACGGAAGGGCTCCCCTACGCCGACGGATCGTTTGATGTGGCGGCCGCCGCCTATCTTGCGCATGGTTTTTCCCGGGAGCATCGCGTCAAGCTTTTTGCCGAGATGAATCGCGTAACAAGTAACCTTGTCATCCTTCATGATTTCAGCCCGGGTGACGGCGGCATCCCGTTTTTTACGGTTACCGGGTTCTTGGAGATCCTTGAACACAGCGACTATATTGCGTTCAGGCAGAGCGGTTATGATGAGCTTCGTGAAACATTCGACCGCGTGGAAGTTCTCCCGGTGGACAGATGGCTGAGCTGGTATGTGTGCCACTGCCGCGACGCGTGTGAGTAACGTGAATGGACAATTGCCGCGGCGGCCGCTAGCGGTATATATTAAAAAAACCATGCGGCCGGCAGGGATTTACAGAAAATTGCTCGACGAGCTCCATGACGGCGTGTATTTTGTGGACCGTGACCGCCGTATCACCCACTGGAACGCCGCGGCGGAACGCATCAGCGGCTTCAGCGCAAAGGAAGTGGTGGGAAGTTTCTGCCACGACAACCTCCTGCAGCACATGGACCCCACTGGTGCGCGGTTGTGTATCGATGGTTGTCCGCTGAGCCGGACGATGAACGACGGCAATCCGAAAGTGGTTGAGACTGTTTATCTGCACCATCGCGAAGGGCATCGGGTGCCCATCCAGGTGCGAACGCTTCCCATTTTCGGCAGTGGCGGTACTGTAACTGGAGCCGTGGAGATATTCAGTAAGCTCGATCGTAGGGGCTCCGATCTTGAACGGAGGCTCAGTGAGCTCAGGCGCAGATTGATGCTTGATACGCTCACCCAACTGCCCAACCGTGAGCACGCCCAAAGAGACCTGGGCACAAGATTGTATGATTTTCAGCACGGCGGCACCGCGTTTGGAGCCATTTTTGCCGATATCGATCATTTCAAGAATATTAACGACACCTACGGGCACGCCGCCGGAGACAAGGTACTTAAGGTGATCGCCGCCACTTTGGCAAATAACATACGTCCGGGTGACATGATCGCCCGGTGGGGTGGAGAGGAGTTTGTAGGAGCATTTGCGAGCCTGGGGAGTGCAGGGCTTCAAGTCGTAGCCGGCAAATTGCTCATGCTTGTCAGGGGCTCCCGGGTCGATCTAACGGATGAGAAGCCGCTGCAGCAGGTGACCATATCGATCGGTGCCACGGTCGCAAATCTGTCCGACACGGTTGAAACACTTGTCGAACGGGCGGATGAATTGATGTATAAGAGCAAGACCGCCGGCCGCGACCGCGCGACCCTGGGCTGACACCGGCGCGAAGCGTTTCAAGGCGGCGTTGCGGCGGTGGAGGTCCGGCAGGGAGCCGCGGCCCGAGCCTTACCGTTGCCAGAAGATGTAGCCGCCTTCGAGAACACGTACAGATCTGTAACCCTGAAAAATGAGATAGCGGTAGGCTTTGTAAGCGCCCGAGGAAGTGCGGCTGTATATAACGAGGTTTGATGAACGGTCAAAGGGCAGCCGCTCGGTACGGAGCCTCTCAAGAGGAACGTTTATCGCGCCCGGTATGGCATGGTCCGCATGGTTGCTCGCCGGGCATACACTCACCACTTGGAGATCGTCTTTCTTCTCTTCCAGCTCGTCCGGCGAGATGAACGATACAAGCCCGTCCATCTTGTTCTGAAGAGTGAGGCAGGCCGTTTGGGTAAGCTCGATGGGCATGTTGTAACCAGGCGAATAGCCTAAGTCAAGCTTGAATACATCCATGAGTGTGAGCCGGTGGCTCACTGCCATCGCTGCGATTTCTATTCTGCCCGCGACATTGCCCTTGCCGAAACCTTGCGCGCCCAGGAGAGCCCCGGTTTTGCCGTCGGCGATGATCTTGAGTATGATGTACTGGCTCAAGTCATTTTTTGGATTGTCACGACCGGCTATCACCGTCGAGACGGCGTTAAAGCCTTGCTTCACCGCGCTCCGGGTTGTCAGACCGGTACGCGCGACGTTCACATCGCGCATTTTGAAATGAGCGGTTCCGATTGAGCCGTTGAATTCCACCGCTCTTCCGCAGATATTATCGGCGGCGATCCGTCCCATTTTCGTGGATACCGAGCCCAACGGCCAGTACTCGTGTTTTTCCGTTGCCAAATGTCTGCTTTCCGCGCAGTCGCCGACCGCGTAGATGTGCTCGTCGGAAGTCTGCAATCTGGTGTTAACGACGATGCCGCCGGATTCGGCGATATCAAGTCCAGCTTCCCTTGCCAGATCGGTATTCGGAATGACCCCGGCGGAAATGATAATCATATCGGCGCTGTAAGCGCCCTGGCTGGTGCGGATATGAAGAGCGCTCCCGGTACCTGCAGCCGCGCTTTCCGGCGCGCCGTCCGTGGACGCTATTTCGATGACCTCCGTGCCGGTCAGCACCTTTATGCCTTTACGGTTGAGCTCGCCCTGCAGCCGGACGGCCATGTCCCGGTCAAACATGCTCTGGAGGATGTACTCCTTCTTTTCAAAGATGGTGATACGCGCGCCGGCATCCTGCAACTCTTCCGCCGCGGATATGCCGATAAGGCCGCCGCCGACGATGCACACGTCCCGGGCGACGCGGGCGGCCAGCATGTTCCGGATCGCTTCGGCGTCCTCAAGCGAACGCAGCGTGAAGATTCCCTTCCGGTCGATTCCGGGAATCCTCGGAACCGATGGTACGGCGCCTGTAGCCAGCACCAGAACATCGTACGGTAGCTGTGATTTTCTTCCGTTACGCTCGTCCTCGACCTGCACCGTGCGGTTTTTCCTGTCAATTGAAAGCGCCTTGGTGTTATTCATGACCTTTACGTTCTCAATCGTTTCGAAAAAATCGATGTCGCGAATCGTGTAATCGCCCGAAATCATAAGAGCCTTTGGTGAGGCGATTTTGCCGCTGATATAGCCCGGAAGACTGCAGCCGGAGTAGGAGAGGAAGCCCCCTTTCTCCACGATGGTGATGTTGGCTTTTTCATCGAGCCGCCGGAGCCTCGCGGCGGTTTTGGGCCCAGCGGTGACGCCGCCGATGATCACCACCGCTAAACCCGGAGTCTCTCCGGATGCGCGGTCCTCCAGCCGGTCGTATTTCAAGGTAACGGTGAAAGTCGATCCCTTTCCCTGTTGGGATTTCACATCGATGCTACCGCCAAGACCGTCTACGACCCGCTTCACAATGGCAAGCCCCAAACCGGTGCCGGGTGTCGCGGACCGGTGGATGGTGGACCGGTAAAAGGGTTGGAAGATGCGTGATAGCTCGCTTTCGGGCAGACCGGTGCCCGTGTCCGAAACCTCGAGAGTACACACCCCCGCATCGGGATCGGCTGAAACCGCGAAACCTACGGTACCGTTTTCCGGAGTGTACTTGAATGCATTGTCCAGCAGGTTGCGTATCGCGTGCTCGAGACCCTTCTCGTCGCCGCGTACAAAAATACCGCTGGTACGGGGAATGCTGCGGCGGAAAGAGATACTCTTGTCCGAGGCGTTCATCAGGAATCTTGATTCCATGTTTTCGCACAATTTGACGATATCGATTTCCCCGCCGGCGGCATAATCTTCTTCAGAGTAAAGTTCGTAATCGAGGAGGTCCGTGATCATCTCTCTCGCTTCGCCGGAGCGTAATACGGCTTTCTCTAGAATGTAACGGGTCTGATCATCAAGATTGCCCGCATACCCCTCCAGTATGGTATTGAGCAGTGATTCGATTGCATTTATCGGCGATTTGAGCTGGTGCGAAAGCAGACGCGCGTAATGCTGATCGGCGTCCTTTTCATTCTCCATGAAAGCTCCTTTCAAACCGCAGAAAGGATAAACCCCGCAAAATTCGACATTGAATCGACATACGTTGAGCTCGGAAGATTGCCGAGATCCGACAAAGCGGCGCGTATGTATTCGCCCGCGAGAGACTTGAAATCGAGGTCTCCTGAGAAGAGGGCATCGCCATCCCTGAAATCGTCCAGGAGCTGATACGCGTAACCGAAATTCAACCCGTAGGAAGCAACGGCCTCTTCTTGATCCGCTTCGACCCCTGCGATTATGGCGCCGCACCGGCACGCAGTTGACATCAGCAGCGCGGTCTTGAACTCGAGTATTCTCAGGTAACTTTGCCTCCCTACCTGTTCGCCGCCCTCGAGAATCCGCTGCTCGAAAATCTCGCCGTAACACATACGCCGGGTCAGTTCGGTCAGTATCTTGTACAACCGCACTTTCGTATCGTCACCCACTGAAGGCAGATTGGATATGATCGCGAACGCCTGGGAGAAGAGGACATCGCCGATGAGGATAGCTATCTTGATGCCGTATTTCTTGTGCACGGAAAGCAAGGCCCTTCGTTCTTCGGCTTCATCGATGATATCGTCATGCACCAATGACGAGGAGTGAATCAGCTCTACCGCAGCGGCCAGCTGTATCAGCGATTCCGATACTGTGGCGCCGAGAGAACGGGCGGAAAAAACAACAAGCGCCGGACGGAGGTTTTTGCCGGGCTTTTTCAGAAGGTAGTTTATCGCTTTTGTGGTAAACACATCGTACTTGGTTGCCGTGGAAGCGCCTTCACTCGCTTCGGCGCTCACGCTTTCCCGCACGCTACCCACTACCTGCTCCATTTCGAGCTTCAGGAGCCGATTCACCCGATCGAGGTCCGCTTGGATAGGACGGTAGATTTCGTCCAGCTTCATGCTGTTTAAGATACTTCCTCAACCGTGATAGTCTTCGTCGGGCAGACATACGCGCAAGCGCCGCAACCGATACAGGTTTCCGCATACCTCAAGAAGGGGGGCGACACTTTTCTGTCGATTCCCCTGTTTGAAATGCTCAAGGCGTGACGCAGGGTCACTTCCTGGCACACCCTGACGCAAAGACCGCACAGGATGCAGTTCGTTTCTCCCCTTTTCGGCGCCCTGGTCAACAGGTACTTGCCGACGGTATCCAGCGAATCCGGATCATCATAATCTACGCCGTGCTCCTTCGCAAGCTTTTGGAGTTTCTCAGACCCGGGGCAACGGGCGAGAAGCAGCTCAAGCACAAAACGTCTCGATGCGGTAATCCGATCGGATTCGGTGATCACTTCCAGACCGTCGAAAATCTGGGTCGTACAGGAAGGGACAAGCGTCGGCCGGCCTACCTGCTCAATCAGACAGACCCTGCAGCCGCCGTAAGGCTTCAGGTACTCGTTGTAACAGAGAGTTGGAATCGAAATCCCTACGCTCCTCGCCGCCTCAAGAACGGTCATACCTTCTTCAAATTGATGCTCGGTGCCGTTTATCTTCACAGTGACCATGTTATTCCACCTTTACCGCGTCAAATCTGCACACCGTATGGCACATGCCGCACTTGATGCATAGTTCCTGATTTATCACATGAACTTGTTTCCGCTCGCCTGTAATTGCGTTTACCGGGCAATTCCTGAAACATAAGGTGCAGCCGGTACATTTTTCAGGATCGATAGAGTAGGCGATGAGCTCTTTGCACTCTCCGGCGGGGCATCGTTTCTCTTTGATATGAGCTTCGTACTCGTGCCTGAAGTGCCGTATCGTGGTGAGCACCGGGTTCGGTGCGGTCTGACCAAGAGCGCAAAGCGAAGTATCTGCGATTCGTTTTGCCATTTCCTCGAGAAGCTCGATATCACCTTCCTGGCCTTTGCCCTGGGTGATGTCGTTCAAGATATTGAGCATGTGGAGCGTGCCTTCCCGGCAGGGTGGGCACTTGCCGCAGGATTCCTGCTGGGTGAAGGAGAGGAAGTACCTTGCAACCTCCACCATACAATTGTCCTCGTCCAGGACGATCATACCGCCTGATCCGACGATGGCGCCCTGCTGTTTCAGCGTTTCATAATCAATTGGCAGATCGAGGAGCGACTCGGGAATACATCCACCGGAAGGGCCGCCCATCTGAACGGCCTTGAACTTCTTCCCGTTGGGTATACCGCCGCCGATATCGAATATCATCTCGCGAAGGGTGATACCCATTGGCACTTCCACCAGTCCGGCATTGTTGATCTTGCCGACAAGTGAGAACACCTTTGTCCCCTTGCTTGTTGCGGTTCCGATTGACGAAAACCACTCGGCGCCGTTATTGATAATGTGCCTGATGTTCGCCCAGGTTTCCACATTATTGATGTTTGTCGGTTTGCCCATGTAGCCGGAATTGGCCGGGTAGGGCGGCCTGACTCTCGGCTCCGGGAGTCTGCCCTCAAGAGAGTGGATAAGGCTTGTTTCCTCGCCGCAGACAAAAGCACCGGCGCCCCGGTTGACCACAATGTCAAAGTTGAAACCGGTGCCCAGAATGTCTTCTCCAAGGAGGCCGTACTCTCTCGCCGCTTCTATGGCGAGACCGATTCTTCGCGTCGCAAGCGGGTATTCGTCCCTGATATAGACAAAACCGGTGCTTGCGCCGATGGCGTACGCTCCTATACACATACCTTCAATGACGGCGTGGGGGTCGGATTCAACCACGGACCTGTCCATGAACGCCCCGGGATCCCCTTCATCGGCGTTACATATAACGTATTTCTCATCTCCGGGCGCGGCCTTTGTGAACTGCCACTTCTGCCCGGTGAGAAATCCTGCGCCGCCGCGTCCCCGTAATCCGGATTGCTTTATAGTCTCAACCACCTCGTCCGGAGTCATCTTTGTGAGAGCTTTGACCAGCGCCCTGTATCCGTCGCGGGCGATGTACTCATCGATTTTTTCGGGATCGATGATCCCGCGGTTTGCCAGAGCCACCAGCTGCTGTTTCTGAAAGAACTGGATCTCGCTTATCTTTGGGATGGCTTCTGCCTTCTCTTCCGGCTTGTACATGAGTCTTTTCACGGGACGCCCTTTCAGGCAATGCTCCTCAACGAGCTCAGGCACGTCCTTCACCGTCACAAGCTGGTAGAAGATGTCGTCCGGTTTCACCAGGACAATTGGTCCCATGGCGCAAAACCCCTGGCATCCCGTCGCTACAACATCAACTTCTTCCTGCAGGTTGTGCTTGGCAAGCTCCGCCTTGAGCGCGTCTCTCACTTCAAAAGATCTGTTTGAAACGCAGCCGGTGCCGGCGCAAATCATCAGGTGCATTCGATACATA
>JAFGHN010000161.1 GCA_016930115.1 Spirochaetales bacterium
CCGGACTTTGTCGCCCTTGATGTGAAGACCTCACCGGGGAAATACGCCCGGCTGCTCCCCAAGAACAGGGAACTGCAGCTTGATCTCTTCGCAGCGAGGACCGGCAGCGTACCTGACGTATGGGCGAGCGTCTTCGACACACTCAAGTGGATATCCGAGGCCGGCATCGATTTCGAAATTCGTACAACCGTTGTGCCGGACCTGGTGACCGTCGACGACATCGCCGTCATCTCACGGTTGCTCGCAAATGACTTCGTTGATGCAGTCGCGAAGCGCGGCCGGTACGTCCTTGCAGGCTACAGACCCGGTAACGTTCTTGATCCGGCTTCAGCGCCGGTGAGGCCGTACCCGGAAAGCGTGCTCGAAGAGATGGCCGCAATTGCGCGAAAGAACGGCATCGACTGCTCGATACGGCCCAACAGCGTGTCGCAGAGCGCGCAGCCTTGATATCGGGTCGTGCTATGAGCTACTGTATGGTTCCATGAAAAGAGCTCTGGTCTTTGGATCATTTGACATAATTCATCGCGGTCACTTGAATTTTCTGAAACAGGCGCGGCGGCAGGGGCGGTGGCTGATCGCTTCCGTTGCCCGGGATGATTTCATAAAGAAAGCCAAACACCGGGAGCCGGTCCATACCGAGCAGGAACGCCTGACTCAGGTTCTTGAAACCGGCATCGTCAGAGAGGCTTACCTGTCGGACCAAATTCAGGGTACCTATTCGACGGTGTTAAGGGCAAAACCGGATGTGATCTGTCTGGGGCACGACCAGGACCAGCTTCGCGAAAACCTTGTTGAATGGATGCAGACAAACAAGCTGGATATCCCTATCCATATCATGAAGCCTTACAAACGTCATCGATACAAATCATCGAAACTCATCCATCACCACCGATCATAGAGCCGCCGAGTTCATCTCCCGGGCGCTCTATCAGCCGAAAAACTCGGCGTTTACCGGCTCCTTTCCCAACAACAGGTTCACCGCCGTCATCCATTTGAACCCCGAAACCCAGGGGTTTGCGAACCTGAACATGTACAACCCTTCCTGGTAGTAGTACTCGACAACTTCCCGTACCTGGACGTTGATACCGTGTACTTCGTCAATGGGATGGACAATCGTTTCATCCGCAGTCTTGATTTCAATCCTGTCTTTAAAGAGAGTCGCCGTTCCCTCGGCGTACAGCTGCATCGGCTCGCGCCGGTATCCGCGCCAAACGGCGCATCCCTCGTCCGAAAAAAGCGGGGCGTCGCCGGGGTCTTTTTTCCCCTCTTCAATCAACGAAGAAAGATGTTCGAGCTGCCAGACGTTCCAATCGCGCACGTTGTCGAAGAATACGCCGTCGCCGCTTCCGTCCGGATTTTCGAAAAAACCGTGGGCATTATATATCAGAGTGTAACCGCAGCTTGAACAGTGAAGTGTATGCCGGTTTGAGCGCATCGCGCCGATGGCCCGGCATTTCGGGCAGGTGAACAGCACAAGCTCTATATGCTCCGCGCGTTTTCTCCCGCGGTAGCTATGCATCTTTTCACGCTGGTATTCCCACTCGTTGTACTTGATCAGCTCACCGAGGCGCTGGTGGATCTCGTCGACATTCATCTTTTTGACTTCGTCGGCATTGAATCCCAGCCTGAATTCTATCGTCATCTTCCCGCGATTGGGCTTTCGTTTCCACCTTGGGAGCATCATGTATGCCCCCTTCAGGATCGGGACAACAACCGGGATCTTGAGCGCCTTGACGAGCTTTGAAGTCGCGTACAGCGGCGGCAAGCTGCAACCGTCCCAGTTTCTCATGCCTTCGGGAAAAATACCGATGACACCCCTGTTCGCCTTGACCCTGAAGATGTTTCTGACGGTTTCAAAATCGGATATCGCCTTTGATTTTGGAATGGCTCCCACCAGGCTCAACAGGAATTTCATGATCGGGATCCTGAACTGAAAATCCGATACAACATACTGGATGAGGTGCGGGACGTAACGGTTGATGAGGAAGGGATCCCAAAATCCAACGTGGTTCGGCATGATTGCATAGGGCGGTTCGAGATTCTTGACCAGCGCCTTGTTTTCCGCCCGGGCGCCGTAACGAAGCACGAGAAACGGTCCGAGAGTGACTCTCAGCAGGGAGATAAAATGTCGATTTGTCTTCAGTTTAACTGCCACTTGAATCCCTCATTCAACCGAGTATACGGCGGTACTCTTCGGGTGTGTTTATGTTTAGAAGCTCCTCTCCCGGTTCCAGGTTCTTATAGCAGGTATTCACTTTGTCGTACAACATCCTGATTCGCCGCTCGCCGGAATGAATCAGCTCGAGCACCTCCGGCAGCACGTGACGTTTGTACACCGCGTGGAGCGGCTCGATGAATCCTTCCGTGGCCCTGGGAACCACGATGTCGCAGTCACGCGAACCGTCGAGCATCGCCGCCACCAGCCCGGGATGTACCGTCGGGATGTCACAGGCGGTAACAAACACGGTATCGGTGCTCGCCGCCGCAAGCGAAGCCGCAATTCCCGCGATTGGACCGCGCCCCGGAAACTCGTCGGTCACTACCGTTAAAGACGCAAGCTCCTCCGGGATGCTCTCTCCCCCGCTCACGCTTACACTTACAAGAATTTCAGAGAAAAGCGGCTCGAGGCATTTGTAGATATAGACGATAAGCGGTTGCCCCTTGTAGCCGAGGAGACTCTTCGGATCACCCATCCTGCTGCTGCCGCCGCCCGCGAGGAGTGCCAGGGTGGCGTTTCGCCGCAGGAAGAAGCGACCATCGCGAAAAGTCACGTCGTTCGGGTCGATGGCGGTACGTTCTCTGTCCCCTTCGATTATGCGGTCGGCGTATTCAAGCACCCGCTTTGCCGACGGCTTGACCTCTTGAGACCCCCTCGGCCTCACCATGAGGAATACTCCAGGCTTTACCGTCAGACGTAAGGTGTTTGATTCGGCAATAACCGGCGTGCCGGCGGGGATCAGCTCTTGTAAACCTTTTACGGCGGAATTCATGCTACCGGCGCGAACACGAAGCCAGAGCACCTCCCTGGCGCCGGCCGCAAGCATCTTCGCCGTATCCTTGTCGCTTCCGCGATCATTCTCCCTGGTAATACAGTAGTCGCCGTCGAGGGATGAGCAGACACCGCATCCCTTCCCTCCCCTGGGGCAGGTCGTGCCGGCGCCATGTATGGTCGTCACTTTTAGCCCGATAACGGGGACCTGCTGGCTGAATTGGCGTATCAACGAGCAAGCGAGGACGGTTTTACCGGAGTTTCTGCCGGTAGAGCCGATAAGAAGCATATTTCCAATAAACACTCTCAGTTTTTCTCCACTCTTACCGCGCATGCACTAAACTCCGGTATTTTTGCGATGGGGTCAAGTGCCGCGTCATCGTGCCGGCTGTCCCCTTCATCAGGATTTCCTAGAAAAGCCCTTTCACCTTGCCGGTATGAACATCCACATCGACATAACGGAACGCGGGATCTGAGGCCATTCCGGGCATGAGTTTTATGTCTCCGGCGATCGGTACGAAAAAGCCTGCTCCCATGAATACCTGTACGTCGCGTACGGGCAGTACCCACCCTTTGGGTCTGCCCTTGAGGGCAGGATCGTGGGAGAGACTGAGATGCGTCTTGACCATGCAGGTGCCCAGCTTTCTCATTTCAGGGTCTTTTTCTCCGGCGGCGATCTTTGCTTCAGCAACCGGTGAGAAGGTCACGCCGTCCGCTCCGTACACTTCCCTGGCGATAAGCTCGATCCGCTCCCTGAGGGGGGTGTTTTCCTCGTAGAGAAACCGAAATTCAGGTTCGGCCTTGCACGCATCGACGACGGTTTCGGCAAGCTCGATTGCTCCCTCGCCGCCCTTCTCCCAGTGTCTCGATACCGCCACACGCGCGCCGGCGGCTTCCGCCGCCCTTTTGACCGCCTGTACCTCCGCTTCGGTGTCCGTGTAGAAATGGTTGATGCAGACGACCGGCGGGATGCCGCTCTTCCTGACGGTCTCTATATGAGCGATCAAGTTCTCCACGCCTTTCTCAACCAGCCCGATGTTCTCTTCCTTGTAAACGGGATCGAGCGGGGCGCCGGGGGTAACGGTCGGGCCGCCGCCGTGCATCTTGAGGGCCCTGATTGTCGCGACAATCACCGAGCAGTGGGGCTTGAGCCCGCTGAACCGGCACTTCAGGTTCCAGAATTTCTCAAAACCGATATCTGCGCCAAAACCGCTTTCGGTAACGTGGTAGTCACCGAGTTTCAAGCCGAGCCTGTCGGCGATAATCGATGACTGGCCGATCGCGATGTTGGCGAAGGGGCCCGCATGGACCAGTACCGGCTGACCTTCAACCGTCTGCATCAGGTTGGGGTTGATGGCCTTCGCCATGATCGCCGTCATCGCGCCGTCGACTTCGAGGTCTTTGGTGGTCACCTGGTTTCCCCGCTTGTCGTACGCGACGATGATCCTGCTCATCCGCTCACGCATGTCCGCCAGATCCGTCGCCACGGCAAGGATCGCCATCAGCTCCGATGATACGGTAATTGCGAAACCGGTCCTCATCATGAAGCCGTCCATCTTGCCGCCCAGCCCGATAATGATGTCCCTGAGTGCCTGTGCCGAAAAATCGATCACCCAACTCATGGCAATATTCCGGGGATCGATGTCGAGGCGTTTCAGGTTCCTGTTTGCAAGGGTTTTGTCACCGTAGTTAAACTCGTGCTGGAGCCTGCTTGTAACAGCTACCATCGCCAGGTTGTGCGCGTTGGTGATCGCGTCGATATCCCCGGTGAGGCCAAGGCTGAAATCCGTGAGCGGGATACACTGAGCCAGGCCGCCGCCCGCGGCGGAACCCTTGATGTTGAAGGTCGGCCCGCCTGAAGGCTGCCTGATTGCCCCAACCACCTTTTTGCCGAGCTTCCCGAGCCCCTCGACCAGCCCCATGGTCGTGGTAGTCTTCCCCTCGCCGAGAGGCGTGGGCGTAATAGCGGTTACTTCAATATACTTTCCGTCCGGCTTGTCTTTGAGCCGGTCCAGGATCCTCATGTAATCAAGCTTGCCGACATAGTGGCCGTAGGGAAAAAGCTCTATCTTTTCCACTCCCAGATTTGAAGCAATTTCCTCAACCGTAAGCATATCCTCTCCGGCAGCTTCCGCGATTTCCCAGTCCTTCATTTTTGTCGGGTCCAGCTTAGCCATTGTGCAACCTCCAAGTTTCAATTTCGCCAGCTTAGTGCATTTTGTAGGCCCCTGTAAACTTGCAATTCATACAATTTCAAACGCGTGGCGGCGGCGCTGGACCTCGCGCGGCCGCGCAGAGAAGGGCCGCCCGGGCGGCGGCGCGGCGGAAAAACCCGCGGGCGCGCCGCGCGGCAAGCAGAACGCAGCGCGGCGCCCGGCCACTTCACAAAAG
>JAFGHN010000024.1 GCA_016930115.1 Spirochaetales bacterium
ATGGTGGCCACATTCGTCGTGGGGGAGCAGCGGGCAAATCGCGCGCCCCGCCGGGCAACGGAGCGCACCCCTGTCGCGCGGCCAGTCTACCAGGCGCCGCCACGGCTGCCGCCCGGTTGACCTTGCGGGGGAGAGCGCCCTACAGTGGCAGCGGCTCTATGGAACCGATATATAGTGATCCGAATCCTGTTGAACTTACAAAAACTCTGCTTTCTGGAGGCAAAAACCGGCCCTTAAGCGCTGTTTTGTCGCCTTATACGTGCTTGCCACAGCGGTTCAACAGGATTCGGATCACTACAAAACCGATACGCGCGCTACTTGTATATGCTCTTGCGTTTCTCGCCTTCTCCTGCACCGTGCAGACGGAAATAACGATCCACGACGACGCTTCGGGACGGGCTGAGGTAACGGTTACCCTGCATCCTGCGGCGGTCATGTACATGTCCGATATTTCGGCGAGCCTTGGTGGGGTCGGCGCCGGCGGGGTTAGCCCGTTTGACATCGAAGCGATCCGTCGCGCCTTCCTCTCCCGGCCCGGGGTGAAGCTCGAATCGATCGAGACGGTCGGCGACGATACACTGCTTCTCGAGGCGGTTTTTGATGATGTCAGTAAACTGCTTGCAGGACCGGCGGGAGGAATGGTTCCGGCTGAAAGCGGCGGGCAGCGCTCAGCCGCTTCTCATCCCGGCCTGGCCGATGAGGATCCCCTCTCTTTTTCAATTAACGGCGAGAGCCGGAAACTCACGCTTCAGCTCACCCGCTCCAACTTCAACCGCATATCGAGCCTCTTCATCCTTCCGGACAGCCCGGTGACCGTGCTCCTTCCCTATGCCGAAAACGATTTTATGCCCAAAGATGAGTACCTCGAGGTGCTTGCCTATGCGCTGGAGGACTATCTCGGCGCCACGAGCGTTGAAGAGTTCGTACAAAACGCGGGAGTTTACGCGACCGTTCGTACCGGTCGCCCGGTGAAAGCGGCGCAAGGCGGCGAGATCTCAAATGGAAGGGCTGAGTTCTTCGTCCCGCTTATCGATGCCCTCACCCTCGAAGAAGATATCCGGCGCTCAGTCGCCTGGTAAAAAGGCCCGCGTGACGCACAGCGCGCACCCGCAGCGCGTGCTCGCGCAGCGCGCGCCGGCATGCTGGGAACGGGCCGAGTTTCAGTGCGTCCAATCTTCGATCTTCAGTCCATCCACACGGGAAAACTCTCGGGTATTGTGTGTTACCAAGACCCCATCATTTGAAAGCACAATTGACGCAATGATGACGTCATTTGGGCCGATGGGATTTCCTGCTTTCTCGAGTCTGCTGCGAACAGATGCATAGACCGGGGCTTGGCAATTGGAAAAAGGCTCAACCTGGAACGGCAATAGAAATTCATTGATTTGTGCCAGGTTCTTTTCCCGTTGACGGCTTTTCTCTCCTCCATATAACAACTCTGCTTTTGTGATCGATGGGATGGCGATTGATTCTGGATTCTTGCTCAATATCTTATCTTTTAGATTTGGATACATGCCTTTCAGGAAGTAGATGCAGATGCTTGTATCGAGAAAATACCTCACAGTGCCTCCCTTGGTATATCGTCTTCAAAATTCAGTCGATCATTGCTTTCAAAGGTTTCATCGGTGATTGATCCAAAAAGCTCGCCGTAGTTTTCGGGCCACGAATCATGCATAGATTCATTTAGCTTCTTCACGACGAACTTTGATATGGATAGATTCTCAATCTTTGCCGCCAACGAGATTTTCTTAAGCGTTTCCTCATCTATGTAAAGGGATAACTGAGGCATAAGATCCTCCTGAGTATGTTATATTATATTATATAGTATACGTGCCTTGTGGGCGAAATTCAAGTGGAATTTTCCAAGTAGTGTTTTGCTCTCATTTTGGGAAGAGCTGTGTCAGAGTAAAAGACTCCCGGTCTTTTTGCGCGGCCGCCCCGCGCCGGCGGCTACACACCGCTCGATTTGGCAAGTATCTGTCTTTCGAATTTCCGCCCGGAGTGAAAAATCGCCAGATACGCGTACACCGCGGCGCAGAATCCTCCCGCGACATAACCGGTACCGGGGATAAACGGCAACAGGCCAAACGACATGAGAAGACTCACGGCCGTATTGACGGCAAAAAAGATCACCGAAAGCGTGAAAGCGTGGCTGAAGAACTCAAAATAGAAATGATAATTCATAATCGTAAGTGACAGGAAATGGAGAAACACCCCCGCAAGGACGATCTGTATGGTCAACGGCGCCACCAGGCCGGCCCGGAATATTCCTGCCAGATGCGGCGCAAGGAACATCAATCCGATGGTGAGGATCCCTTGGAAGATGCTTTGTTGCCCGATGCTCGAATGAACGCCAGAAAGAAGCATTCGCTTCCTGTTTATTATTTGGGCGTAAGTTCCCTTCGAAAGGGTGAGGAGGAATTTACGAAGCTGCACGTAGAAACCGGTCTCGGATACCACGACAAAATAGACCAGGCCCGGGATCATGGCGAGGTTCGCAATATACACCGCAAGATCGTAGGGCTCGTAGAGCTTGAAGATCGTGCCGGGTATCGCCGTGCCTCGGGTAAACCAGAAGATCACCTTGTCCGTCCATATCGCCCAGTTGTAGAAATAGCCGGTGGCAAACAACAGGAAATAACGTGAGAGGTAGGTCTTCAGATAATGCCAGCCGCGGGAGATCCCGGCGGGTCTGTGCGAGGTGAAGGCAAGCAACGCGAGAAGGCCGGCTATCGCGGCATGGCCAAGGGCAAAGCCAATCGTCGCCCCTTCAATCCCGTATTTCGTGGTCAGGAGCAGGACGAGAATGACTGCAAGGCCGATCCCCCCGGCATAGATTCCTAAAATGAGAAGATACCGTCTGAGAAGCGTGATGAAGATCATCAGCACCCAGATCACGTTGATCGAGAAAAAAAGAACGATCGCACCCGTGCGATACATCCACACGGTGTCAACCGGAGGTTCAAACGAGAAATACACACCAACTGAAAGCGAGAGAGCGGCGACGCCGATGAGCGCGATGAAGAAAACCAGCACCCCGGAGGCCTCCGATTGTTTGTTCAAAAACAGGAGGTCGGCAACTATACGGGTGTAGATCAGGTGCAGACCGCCGAAGAGGATGAGTGACCAGGCGTAGCTGTAAATGACCGCCGAGTAGCACAGCGCTCCGCCGCCGGTGATCCTGTCTACGATTCTCTGTATCAGAGTGATCCCGATAATGGACAGAAGCCAGGGTCCCGCGACGATCATGACGCCTGAGAACGCAGCTTTTATGAACGACCCAAGCCCGCCTCTTGTTATGGCTTTCCTGAGCTCGAAGCCGATTCCCGCCATCAGCCGCGCTCCCCGGCGGCTGCGCCCCCGCGCTCTCCGTGACCGTGCTCCCTGCCTCCCACGGCCACCGGCGTGACACCCGCAAGGCGGGCATACATGTCCCTGAACTTCTGGTGCAGTTCGTTCTTGTTGTAGAGGTTGAGGACCTTGCGCCGGTTTCGTTCCCTCATCTGTGCAACTTCGGCGGGGTTGTCGTGAAGAAAAATGACTCCCTCGGCGAGCTTTCCCGAATCCTTTGAAGGCGCAAGAAGCCTCTCGTCATAGTCGAGCATTTCAGGGATATTGCCTACTTTGGTGGCCACAACCGGGACTCCGGCGCAGTAGGCTTCGAGAATGACCAGGGGTTGGGCTTCACGGACGCTCGTGAGCATAACAACGTCCAGGAATGAGTAATAATCAAGGACATTTTGACGCCCGGTAAAATGAAAGCTGTTTTCGATTTTCATGTTTTGAACAAGAAGTTTGCAGTCTTCGTAGTACGCGGGGTCTTCGTCTGTCGGGCCGATGCAGTGAAACTCGGCGTCCGGGACTTCATCGAGAACGAGCTTGGCCGTCGCGATAAACGTCTTTATGTCCTTGATAGGCACCACTCGCCCGACAAGCCCAACGTGGAAACCGGTGCCTCTTGGTTTCCTCTCTATGGAGAAGCGTTCTATGTCGATACCGTTTGGGACAACCAGGGTATTTGACGGGGCGGCGCCAAGCTCGTGCTGCTTCCTCCGGTTTTCTTCGAAAAGCGCGGTGATCAAGTCGGCGTTCCTGTAGCAGATCCTGGAAAGAGCGTTGTACATGTTGATCCACATGTCGCGCTGGTAGCCCCGTATCAGGTTGGACTTCCGGATCTCCATTTCCCTTTCCTTGTGGTAGAGTCCGTGCTCGGTGAGAAGAAAGGGTTTCCCATGGCGCATTTTCGCCGCCAGCGCGGCCATCCCGGCGAACCCCGTGGACACGGCGTGATAGATGTCGGCCTCAGGAGGCTCACTGCCCAGGGTGGTGAACAGCATATCGTGGGCCGATTTCCAGGCCCAAAAGTAGTCCGTAAAAGGATAGAGCGGGTTTTTCTTGCCGTTGGTAGTTGTAATGAGCCTCCAGCCGGGATCAGATCTGACGGCGTCCGAATGGAGAAAGTAACCTTCGGGCATGGAGCCAAAAAGCGCCTGAAAATCAACGCCGGCGCCGGCGAACATCGCCGCATGCAGCCCCTCGATTTCGCTCAAGAGCTTTCTTTTGGCAACTGGCCTGGTGCGGCTCGCCGGCGTGGCGCCCAACACGATGTCACGATGCTCAACAACGTTTTCAGGTAATGTGTAGCGGAGCTCCTGGTCATGGGCGGGCGATATCGAGAAGAGCGCGAAATCCACCTCCGGCAGGTTGAGTATCAGGTCGTGCACCCAGGCGGAAACACCCCCGGTGATATACGGGTACGAGCCTTCCAGGACGATGCAAACCCGGATCTTGTCCGCCATACCTACCGTTCCTTAAGCCAGAGGGAGTATGATTGCCGTTCCTCTTCCGGGAGGGATTCCCATGAATCCTTGAGTCTGTAGATAAGCGCATGAACCTGGCTGAAGTTCTTTCTGTAATACTCAATTTCCGCGGCCAGGAGAATGAGCCTGACATCGTCGGGAAAACGGTTAAGAGCCTGTACAATTACGTTACGCGCGAGTTTCAGCGCTCTCAAGGTGATCAGTATCCTCAAGGTGAAAATCAGGTCCTCCCGGTTGAAACGTGCTTCGCGACCGTACCGGTTCATATACGAATAGGCCTCAAAGAGATAGAAGTTTCGTATCGATCTGCGCGATTCATTGATCAATGCAAGCTCGTAAAACTGGACCGCAATGTTTTTCAGGTGCAAAGGATCATCATCGGATACATGTTCCTTTTTCAATGTTTCGATACGTTCGTTGTACCTGTTCTCGATGGCGTTGATGCTCTCGGCGGCGAAAAGCGCAATTTCACCGTCGCTGGATTCGAGAAGCCGTTCGAGAATGACGATCAGGAGTTGATTTGTCGAAAGGTCGTTGTCTTTCCTCGACAGGATCCGTTCTATCGCCTCGATATCGATAGGTTCTTCGATGAGCGGATGGACCGAATTGGCTTTGTAGACAAATGCATAATCCGGAAGGAGTCCCTCTTCGATCGCCTTGAGGGCGGCCATCGGTGTCTTTGGGCTGTAGAGCTCCCGCGATTTTATCAGGTAGGTGAAGCCCGCTGCATCTGACATCGTCAAACCTTCTGCATTTCCAGCAAACTCTCGGCCTGCTCGAGAAGCTGCTCAGCGGTTTCTCCTTCGCCGGAAAAAACTGAAAAACCGATGGCCGCTTCAATCTGCACGGTTTCCCCTTTTATCTTCCAATCTCCTGTATTGATCTTCCCCAGCGTTTCAAGGCTGAACAGTGAAACGCCGTCTATGTCCAGACCGGGGATGAGCAGCGCAAGCTGGGATTCCTCTTTGTACTTGAAACAATGCGCCTTTCTATCGGATATACCCTGCAATTCCCCGGCTATCTGTTTTACCAGGCCTTTTGTCTCATCGGCGCCGTTCTCATCGGTGAGACGGCCGTAGTTGGTGAGCTCCACAATGATGATTGAGAACGTCCCCTTCTGTATCCCGGTCCTTCTCGCTTCCTCCTCAAGCATGCGGAAAAATTGTGAGAATAGCGGTAGTCCCGTTTTCTCGTCAATTTCCTCATGCCGGATTATCGACTCATAGGCCACGGCGCGTTCAATCGAATGCTCCGCCAAACTCGCGATAATCTGAAGGATCCTCTCGGAGTTGAAGTTGTACTTTTCGAAAGGCATCTCCTGTATATTGAGGACCCCCCAAACGTGCTGTGAGAGATTCAACGGGATGGTGATGATATTTCTCCCTCGGTCCATTTTTGAAAGGTTGTCGTATTGAAGGAGCATGCGGACCGAAAAAAGGCTGTTGTTCCTGTACACCCAGCCTTCAATGGTGCCGTCAACGGGGATCACCGTCTCTCTGCTTTCATCGGCCTCCCAGCCCCTCGAGGCGGCGAGGCGGAGCTCATGCTTCGATGCATCGTGTCTCCATACCGATGCTTTTGCGGCACGGGTGAAAATCTGAACGGTTTCCAACAAGACGTCCAGCGCCTGGTTGACGTCCAGCGTGTCGAGCTTTCGCAGTTGGGCGTGCAGCGACGTAATAGCTTCCTGTTGTCTTGAAACCCGCTCATCGAGCTCGCGGTTCACCTTGAAAAGCGCGTCGGATTTTCTCTTCAACAACCAGTTTTCCCGGGACAGTTCGTGCATCCGGTTCTTCAGTCCCGTTATCTGTGAACGAGCGGTGGTGCGAATGACGCCAAAAACGTAAACGCAGATAAGACCGGTCGCGGCGGCTATCGGCGAATCTGAAAGAAGCTCTTTCCAGTAGCCGTCGGCGCTCCATCCTTCTGAAAGGAGGTACATCGCCGCCGGGAGAGCGCCGGCCACAACCGCGGCACAGATGCCAAAGGCAAAGAACCCCCATCCCGCGCCGTAAAGTGCGGCGATGAGCGCGCTGGCAAGGAGGTAGGGAATATAGTAAAGTGAGGCGAAACCCGGATCGTCGGCAAAGAAAAAGTTTATCGCGCCGATAATCAGGAAAACAGCGATGATTTCGAGGGGAACGATCAGTCTCTTCACAGTTATTTTCCGGGCCATTATAAATGATTTGGAACGATTTGTCTTTTTTTAGACCTGGCTAGAGGAATACCATGAGAGAAATGCTACGACTGCTTTCTTTGACGCTTGTCATTTTCTTGAGCGCAAATCTGGCCGCCCAGGAAACCGGCGATCAGGAGACCGGGGAAGAAGCGCTGCCGGCGCCATCGGGCTCGCTTATCGATCCGGTGTTTCCTGAAAGCAACACCGCGATCGTTCAGTTTGAGGCGGAAGAGGCTGTTTCAACCAACTTTGCAAAAAGCCCCACCCTCGACTACAGCGCGTCGGGATCCAGGACACTCCAGCTCAATCGCTACACGGAGCTGTTCGGCAACGCGGCGTTTTACGCGGAGTATGTCTTTTTTGTCGAAGAGCGCGGAACCTACGATCTCTACTACGGCGGGACCCCCCCCGGTCCTGCGGATGAGGTATTCCCGTCCTACGCGTCTCCTTTCTCATACACCCTCGATCAAGGGCAGGCGGTAGAGGTGTACAGAGAAGATGTGAATGTCATCGAGCGTTATTCACCAAATTACTACTGGGTGAAATTCGGGAATGCGGAGCTCCGTCCGGGCGTGCACAGGATAAGAATCGAGGTCAGGGAAAAGCGGAAATACGACGGTAAGTTCTTTTTCTATCTCGACACTCTTCTTTTCATCGATGCCGCGCGCTTCGACCGTGCGGCAGGAGTACCGGCGGTCTTCCCGCGCAATCCGGACAACAGAAGCATCGACACCCCCATGAAGACATTCAACGACTACAGGTATCTGGTGACCGTTGAGCCCGAAAACGTGGACAACTATATCGAGTTTTCCCTGGTCTATGCGTTGACAGGCGACTATCTGAACGCGCTTCGAAACGCAAACAGGGCGATGTTGTTTGATCCTGAGAATACTGAGGCGAGGCTTCTTGCCGCGAAGTACCGCTTGTGGAAAGGTGAGGCGGATGAAGCTCTGAAGACCTACGACACTCTGCTCGAAATGCAGCCGGATCTTCGTGAGGCCTGGGCGGAGGCCGGTAAGGTCGCCGCCTGGATCGGCAGGTACGAAGATTCCATCGATTATTACACCCGGGCGCTTGGATACTTCCCGGATGATCTGAATCTGGCGGTGAACAAGGCGATCACCTTGCTCTGGGCATCGAGGGAACCCGAGGCCGAAGAGATTTTTGGAGACGTGGAGGCCGCCGCCGCGGCGGATGCGGATCAGGCGCTGGAGCTTGGGGAGATCCTCGTTGCAAACGGTTATCCTGACAGGGCGATCAGCTTCTACCTGCGGTCAATCGACGAGCACCCTGAGTACGTTGAGCTTTACTTAAGACTCGTTCAGGCATACGCGGAGGCCGGGCAGGCGGAGAAGTCGTCCACGGTGTACGACGAAATCAGCAAACGGTTTGTCTCTTCCGGGCGGCTTGACGCGCTTCTCGAGTCGTTCGCCGTTAAGGAAAGCATGAAGGAGCAGGTCATCGAGGGCTTCACCGATGCCCTCGCCGGGAATCCCGACAACCTCGCCTTGAGGGAGCAACTGGTACAGGCTTATTTCTGGAACGGCCTGCGGAAAAAAGCCATTGAAGAGTATCACAACATTATCGTCAACCAGGCGTATATCACCCTGTCCGGTTTTGACCGGCGGTCTGCGGAGCTGTTTGAATTGATGGACACGTTGAGCGTGTTCAAGAGGCGATACGGTGAGCTCCCGCCTGAGATCAAAGCGCATCGTTCGGAACTGGAGGCGGCCTTCGGAGCATACACCGCCGCACAAAACCAGTTCGAGAAATTCGATCAGAAAGTCAAGAAAGCAAAGGATGCCGGAAATCCTCCTCCGGAGCCTGAGGGCGAGCACCCTCAGGTCGTCCTGAACGATGCCCAATCGGTTCTTGCGGATTCGGCGGCCCTGGCGTCGGAGTACCTGCGATGGATCAGAGCGTTCACTCAAGACAGCGAAGCGCTGCTGGACAAACGGAATGCAATTGCCGCCGAAGAGCAGGAGAGCCGGGACTCGTTTGTCAGGCTCATCGCCGGTTCGGGTTGGCGCTGGAACAGGGAGCAGACTATCGGGGAGCTGAAACAAGTTTCCGCATCAGGGTTTGTTCTTGCCGATTACGTGCTGGGAAGAATTTATTCCGTTGGCGAGCAGTACGCATCCGCCCGCTCTCTTCTTGAGCCGGTTGCCGCTACAGGCGACGCACCGGCGGGCTACGCGGTAATACAAAACTCCCTCTGGGGCGGCGA
>JAFGHN010000162.1 GCA_016930115.1 Spirochaetales bacterium
GCCGGCAGGACCGGAGCGCGGGTATTCCCGTCTCTCTTTGAAAAAACGGGGTTCTATCTTCTCGATACCTTGCTCGCCGGCAACTTTGCCGCTTTTGCCGATGTGTTTCTCCATCTCCTGCTGCCAGCGATCACCCTCGGTATCGTGCTTTCCGGCGTATTTGTCCGGCTTACCCGGGCCAACATGCTCGACGTTTTGAAGAGCGACTATATCCTTGCCGCGCGGGCACGGGGGATACCCGAACGGAAAGTGGTCTATAAACACGGATTGAAGAACGCGTTCATACCCATCCTCACCATGCTCGGTCTCCAATTTGCGCTGTTGCTTGCGAACGCAATCCTGACTGAGACGACGTTTTCGTGGCCCGGGGTGGCGCGGCTACTCCTCGAACGTATCTACCTCAGGGATTACCCGACGGTCCAGGGAGTTATCGTGGTTTTCGCCCTGATCGTGAGCCTCATCTCGCTTATCGTGGATCTGTTGTACGCACTCATTGACCCGAGGGTAAAGTATTGAGAGCGAAGTTTTCACCCGCCGGTGTCATGGGGAGACCCCTCAAAGCCTTCATGGAAGCCAACCGAAGGTACGGGCTCGAATGGTGGTTGCTCGTCACGGGTACCCTCATCGTGCTGTTCATCATCTTCCTGGCCCTATTCCCGCAGGTACTGGCGCCCTACGATCCGCTGGATCAGAATACCGGGCCCCAACTCTCGCCGCCGAGTCCGGAACATCTGATGGGAACTGATAATCTGCAACGCGACATCTTCTCACGGATGATTTACGGGTCCCGGACTATTCTAGGGGTGGCGTTCTCGGCAGCCATTATCTCGTCTCTCGCAGGCGTCACCCTCGGCCTTCTCTCGGGATTCCTGGGAGGTTACGTCGACCGGATCCTTTCGCTGGTGATGGATTCGATTTACTCATTTCCCGGGCTCATTCTCGCCATCGCTTTTGCGGCGATGCTCGGCCCGGGGGTCATCAATATCACTTTTGCCGTGGCGGTCATCTACATCCCGACCTATTTCAGGCTGGTACGGGGGCAGACCTTGAGCATCAAGGAGGAGCTGTACGTTGAAGCCGCGCGGGCAATCGGCGCAAAGCGATGGACCATCATCGGCAGGTATATCTTCCCGAACGTGATCGCCACGGTCGTCGTTATTTTTTCCCTCAATATCGCGGACGCAATTATGACGGAAGCGGCGCTGTCGTATATCGGCCTTGGCCTTCCGGCGGGAATACCCGATTGGGGAATGGACCTGTCGATGGGGAAGAAGTTCCTTCCGTCGGGCACCTGGTGGATGGTTACTTTCCCCGGGCTCATGATTATGATACTGGCGCTTGGTTTCACCCTTTTGGGCGAAGCGCTGGCTGAGATTCTGAATCCAAGACTTCTGGAGAGATAAGTGCGGATACTCGAAATCGAAAAGCTCTCCATCGACTATCCTATCAATATCGGTACCGTCAAGGCGGTGCGGGACGTTTCGCTCTACCTCGACCGGGGTGAAGTGCTTGGCCTGGTAGGCGAGTCCGGTTGCGGGAAATCGACTCTTGGGCTCTCCATCCTCAACCTGCTGCGGCCGCCGGGGCAAATAGTAGGAGGCCAGATCAGATTTAAGGGGACCGACATTGTCTCAATGAAAAAGCATTCGCTCATGGCCCTCCGCGGGAGAGATATCGCCATGGTGTTTCAGAATCCCCTCACCTCGTTGAATCCGCTCTTCAGAATCGACAAACAATTCCTGGAAACGATCCGCCAGCACGACCCGCACATAAGAAAAGAAAAAGCCTTGCAGCAGGCTGAAAACATACTCGACGCCCTGGGCGTTGAGAAGAAGCGGTTGTACGATTATCCCCACCAGCTCTCCGGAGGGATGCGGCAACGGATCATGATCGGTATCGGATTGATCATGAACCCTGAAATCATCGTGGCCGACGAGCCTACCACTTCGCTCGATGTGATCGTGGAAGCCGGTTTCATCGATCTGTTGAACCGGTTGAGGAAGGAGTTTGAGCTCTCGATTATTCTCATCACTCACAACCTTGGCATGGTTGCTCAGATCGCCGACAGAATTGCGGTGATGTACGCAGGGAGAATCGTGGAGACCGGGAGCGCGGATCAGATTTACCATAACCAGCTTCATCCCTACACCTACGGCCTTATCAACTGTGTTCCGAATATCAGTCTCGATCAAAAAGAGCTCGTCACCATGCCGGGGAACCCGCCGGATCTTGTCGATCCATCCGCGGGCTGTCCCTTTGCCGACCGGTGCCCGCACGTCATGGAACGGTGCCGCGAGGAGCTGCCGGATCTCATCGAGAGGGAAGCGGGCCAGCTCGCAGCCTGCTGGCTGTACGAAGAGACAGGGGAGCCGCCGTGGAAGAACTGATCCGTGTTGAGCATCTTTCGAAAGAGTTTCCCGTCTACCGCTCGCTCCTGGACCTGCTGTTTGCGGGCGGTAAAAACCCGATGGTCCACGCGGTGGACGACATCTCCTTCTCGATCTACAAAGGCGAAGTGCTCGGCCTTGCCGGAGAAAGCGGTTCAGGTAAATCCACGACGGGACGCCTCTTGCTCAGGCTCATCGATATGACCACGGGAACCATACGTTACCACGGAAAGGACATGAAGGAGTTCACTCCCCGCGAGATGGAAGTGATGCGGGAAAAGATACAGATCGTCTTTCAGGACCCCGTCTCGTCGTTGAGCCCGCGTATGAGCGTCGGGGAAGCGATCGGTCATCCGCTCAAGATCCACGGTATTGCGGACAAGGCGGTACGTAAGCGGCGGGTCTCGCTGTTGATGGAACGGGTGGGCCTGAGCCCGGTTGATTTCCTGTACAGAAAATACCCGCACCAGATTTCAGGCGGACAATCGCAGCGGGTGGTGCTTGCCAGGGCGCTCGTCACCAATCCAGAGTTTATCGTTGCGGACGAACCGATCGCCATGGCGGATGTCTCGGTCAGGGCGATGATTCTCAAGTTAATGCGGGAGCTCAAGGAGGAGTTCTCCCTCACCTATCTGTTCATCACCCACGATTTGGCCACCGCAAAGTATCTCTGTGACCGGGTTGCGATCATGTACCTTGGGCGTATCGTGGAAATCGGTATGCGTGACGAGATATTCGGCCAACCGCATCACCCCTACACGCAGGCGCTGCTGAAGGCCGTACCGGTACCCGACCCGGTCTTCCGCCGCACCGAAGAGGTCGTCCGTGGAGAAATCCCCAGTTCGATCGATCCGCCGCCGGGCTGCCATTTTCACCCACGCTGCCCTTATGCCAGGCCGGTATGCCGGACCGGGCGGCCGCCGTTCAAAGAGATTACGTCCAGCCATCATTCGGCGTGTGTGCTCGATTGACGGCGTCGTTGAAATAATGCATCAAAGCATCCGGGAGTATGTTATGGAATGGAAAGCAAGTCATATTCTGGTGAAAGATCAAGCGCTGGCGCGAAAGATCCAACAGGAAATCAAGCAGGGTGCGCGTTTCGAGGAGATGGCGAGGAAGTATTCAACCTGCCCAAGCAGCTCAAAAGGCGGCGATTTGGGATGGTTCGGCCCCGGTAAAATGGTGAAAGAGTTCGAAACCGCCTGCAGCAAAGTGGGCGTCGGCACGGTAACCGGACCGGTCCGCACGCAGTTCGGGTATCACCTCATCAAGGTCACCGGGAAACGGTGAAGATCGACAGGCTGCGATATGTGCGTCACCGAGGTTTATCGATCAAAGCCTCGAAGTCTTCCGTGTTCAACACCTCGCGGCTTATCAGCTCTTTCGCGATCTTGTCGAGGAGATTCTTCTTCTCCTTCAAGAGGCCGATGACGTAGTCGTACCTTTCGTTCACCATCCGCGTGATCTCATCATCGATATACGATTGGGTTGATTCGGCATACTCGCGCTGTCCGCTTTTTACTTCCTGATCGAGGAAGAGCGAAGATCTTTGACCCGGAAGCACCACGTTCCGGTACTTTTCGCTCATCCCGTATTCCATAATCATCTTTCGCGCTATGTCCGTCGCCTTGGTCAGATCGTTCGCCGCGCCGGTTGATACTTCTTCAAAAATGATCTCTTCGGCCGCCCTTCCGCCCAAGAGGACGTCGATCTTGCCGAGAAGCTCACGTTTCGTCATCAGATACCTGTCCTCCGTGGGAACCTGCAGAGTGTAACCCAGCGCAGCCATGCCCCGCGGAATGATCGAGATTTTTTGTACTTTTTCCGCGCCCTGGGTGAAATATGCTGCAAGGGCGTGACCGGTTTCGTGATAGGCGACGATTTCCTTCTCCTTGGGATTGATGAGCTTGTTCTTCTTTTCCAGCCCGGCTACCACTTTCTCGATGGCGTCTTCAAAATCGTTCTGTATGACTTTTTCCCGTCCGGCCCGCACCGCCA
>JAFGHN010000163.1 GCA_016930115.1 Spirochaetales bacterium
CCGCCGAAAAGCCTGTCGATGATCGTATAGGTTACCGACGGATCGATCTCCAGAAGCGCCATACCCTTCAGCGGATCCATGTTGATTACCGCCAGGGTTGTGGGATTGGGAATGGAGCGGATAAACTCTTCGTACGTGAGCTGGTCCACGGAAGCTACATGCACATGTGCAAGCGTCCGCAGCGAGGCGGAGAGAGCCGTTGTGGTAAGACGCGCGAAGGTTTCGTGCATTATCGAGATAGTCCTGATCTGTTCCTTCGAGAACTTGTCCGGACGTTTAAAATCATAAATTTTGATCTTTCGTTGATCCGCAGCCTGGCTGACATCCTCAGTTTCGATATCTCCGGTGGATATGGCCGTGAGCAGCTGATCTATTTCGTCCTGTGACAGAACCTCGTTCATTCGATTCCTTCCGCTTCCCCGCTATTGTCGCCTGCCTACATCGCAATAAGATTATAGTCGAGCAACAGCACCTGTCTGATTTTGCCCGAAGTCATGACGGCGTTGACTTCCTGGAGAAGCTCCTGCAGCACCACGCCCTCATTCTTGAGCTGCGACGCGGTTTTGCTCGCAAAGTACGACCTGATGATGTGCTGCAGCAACGTCGTTCTTTCCACCAATTCGTTCTGAATGCTCTTGTTCCCCTCTTCGTACCCCAAGGCCACTTT
Organism: Spirochaetales bacterium; assembly: GCA_016930115.1. Taxonomy (GTDB): domain Bacteria; phylum Spirochaetota; class Spirochaetia; order ARS1246; family ARS1246; genus JAFGHN01. The sequence goes on from JAFGHN010000163.1 coordinate 668, forward strand.
TGCCACAACCGTGTAGGGTACATCGTCCGCGGTCCTCGTTCGTATGTCCTCGAAATTCTTATAGTAGGAATATGTAGGCGGCGCCGACGTATAACTCTCTGAGACGACGGGAACGCTGCCCGACGGCCTGCCCTGGTTCATAATCCTCATAGTGATTACCACCACCGTGACGATGAAAATGACCGCGGCAACGACAACCGCCGCCCACTTCAAGATTTTCAGGATCAGCGCAGGAAGAAATCCGACCTTTCGGCCTACTTCAGCTTCCTGGCCAACCGCTATGTCCTCATCCAAAAAACTTTCTTCGTCCGCCATGTACCGCTCCCAATTCTCTCTAGAATCTACCAAAAAAACCTGTGGGCTTCAATGTTACTTCCGTTGCCTACAGGTGCCCCTCGGAAATGATCACAATATCGATCCTTCTGTTTATCGCCCTTCCTTCCCGTGTATCGTTACTCGCCAACGGCATGGTATCGGCCATCCCCCGTACCTGGAACTTGCGCTCTTCGGCGCCAAGATCGGCAAGATAGTGCAGAACATTGGTCGCCCTCGCGGCCGAGAGCTCCCAATTTGTTGCATATTCACCGTCGGGATCCGTGGGGACCGCATCGGTATGACCCTCAATGGCAAACTTGCTGTCGGGAAGGGTTCTGAGCAATCCAACGATGCGTTGCAGAAGGTCCCTGCTCGCTTCTATATCCACTTCCGCGCTTGCCTCCCTGAAAAAGGAGTCCGCCGCGAGCGATATGACCAGACCGCGTTCGTCGACGGTAATGCGTACTTTTTTCGATTTTATCTCGGGCTGAAACTGGGAGATGGCTTCCTTTCTCGCCGTGTCCAAGGCGCGGCCACGCTCCTGGGACGGAAGGGCCATAATACTGTGCCCCATCTCCGCAAGCTCACCGGGTTCGAGGGTGTTTCCGCCTTCGAGGATGCCCAGTCCCGAAAATGCCGCGATAATCAATTGCAGCTTGGCTTCGTCAACCTCCGAGACAGTAAAAAGCATGACGAAAAAGGTGAGAAGGAGCGTTACCATGTCACCGTAGGTAAGCAGCCAATCCGCTGCGCCTTCAGGGGGGCATTTCTTTTTTCTCGTCATCGCAGGCATATCGAACTTCTCCGTTAATCCTCTTTACTCACGCGCCGATTCCTGCCGGACGGCTTCTCGCCTCACAGGCGGCAGGAAGGACAACAGTTTTTCCTCCAGGATTCTCGGGTTATCCCCCGACTGGATGGAAAGGATGCCCTCTATCATGATTTCCCTCACCAGGGTTTCCGCAGCGTCCCGATCCTCAAGCTTGATTTTGACGGGAATAAGCACCAGGTTCGCCAACACCGATCCGTACATCGTGGTGATGAGAGCAAGCGACATGTTGGGGCCGATCGAGGCCTGGTCCTCGAGGTTCGCGAGCATCGAAATGAGACCTGCAAGTGTGCCTATCATGCCAAACGCCGGCGCGATCTTGCTCCAGTTGTCAAAGAGCGTGATGCCGACGCCGTGACGGGTCTGCAACTGATTCAGGTCGTTGTACAGAACACTCTTGATGATATCGGGATCGGTACCGTCTACAACGAGCTGGATGCCTTTTCGCATGAACTCATCTTCAACCTCTTCCAGGTCATCTTCAAGCGCCAAGAGCCCCTCTCTCCTTGCCTTTTCTGAAAAATTGACGAGGCTCGAGATGATCCGCTCTTCCTCGTAGTTCGGCACTCTCAGGACGATCCTGATATACCTGATAATCCCGAGCATCCTGCTCATCGGGCTCGCCACCAGCATCGCCGCAAAAGAACCGCCGACGACCATTAAGAATGACGGGAGATTGATGAATGCGCCTATCACCCCGCCGGACGTCAGAATCGACATCACGATCAATGCCAAACCGGCGCCAAGCCCTACAATTGTTCCCAGATCCATGGTGATCTACTCCTCGTTCCTAAAAGCCCCGATAAGCTTACGATAATCAACTATTCTGTCAAAAACAGACTGATAGTCCTCCTGGACTACCAGCCTCTTTCCTGAGAGCATGATAAGTGTAGTGTCGGGATTTGTCTCGATGTACTCTATCAGGTGCGGATTAACATAGAAGACCTTCCCTCCCAGTCTTGTTACCTCTATCATTTACCTCTTATGCGGCCTTCTCCTTACCGTTTGAGCGTCAAGAGCTCCTGGAGCATCTGGTCACTCGTTTGAATGGTTCTTGAGTTGGCCTGAAACCCCCTCTGCGTGATAATCATGTCTGTAAATTGCTCGGCCAGATCGACGTTGCTCATCTCGAGGGCGCCGGAAACGATTTTGCCCTTCCCGGCCACACCGGATTCGCTTACCAGCGCCTCACCGGAATTGTTAGTCTCGGCGTAGGTGTTCTCCCCGGCCTTTTCGAGCCCGCCCGGATTGGTGAATGATGCAAGCGCAACCTGGCCGACGACACGTTTCGTACCGTTCGAATAGATGCCGGTGATGATCCCGGACTGATCGATGTTGAAGTTTTCGAGATACCCCATGGTGTAACCGTTCTGGCTGTATGCGCGTGTCGAGAAACTTTCCCCGAATTGGGTCATCGCGTTCGTATAGCTTCCGACCTCGCCAAGGTTCACGTTTACGGTCTGTCTCAGCAGAGCGCCGCCGGCATCCGGGGTGGTATCCGCTACGTCAAAAGAAATCTGCGCCAGGAGCTCGCCGGTATTGAGCACGTCACCCTGCGTGTCGATTACCTGCAGGAGCCTGCCAAGATTGTCAAACTCCACGGTGAAAAGGTTCGTAGCGTTGTTCACTGCTCCGATATCGGCAAGAGTGTTGGCGGGGGTCTCTGCCTCCGGATCGACAATAACCTCCGCCTGCCACTGATTGCTTATTCCCGGGACTTTCGTAAAGTTCATCTGCAACGTATGCACGACGCCAAAAGAATCGTAGATGTCCTTGTCAACGGTCCAGGTACCCTGCCTGACGACGTCGGGCCCGGCACCCGGAAGTATCTCCGTCGCGTTCTTGTCAAGGTTGCATGCCAGGTACACCTCGGTAGTTGCCGCGGCGGGGTCCTTTGATCCGACAGGGATGACGAGGTCTTCCACATCTGCGGCGGTGTTGATAAAAGCTGTGCCTTCAACAATCTGCGCCATCCACCCCTGCACGCGCATGCCGTTCGCCGGATTCACAAGCGTCCCGTTCTCATCGAGCCCGAATGCTCCGGCCCTGGTATAAAAATTCTTTTCGCCGGAGGCCAGCACGAAAAACCCGTTGCCGTTTATCGCCAGGTCATCCGCCTTGCCGGTTGTCTGCAGCGATCCTTGAAGATGCAGGGTGTCTATCGAAGCCACGCTCATCCCGAGGCCGACCTGCTTTGGATTGACTCCGCCAAGCTCGTTTGTGGGCCTTGCCGCGCCCTGCATGCTCTGGGAAAGCAGATCCTGGAAATTTACTCTCCCCTTCTTGAACCCTATCGTATTTACGTTGGAGATATTATTCCCAATCACATCCATCCGGATCTGATGATTCTGCAGCCCGGAAACACCTGAAAACAATGATCGCATCATAGGACGAACTCCTTATTCCCGTATCTTCTCGACTCGCTCGAAATCGTAATATTTGCCATTCACCAGCAGCATGGGTGTTTCCCTTCCGGATACCTCTTCCACTATGCCGCTGATCATATTCTCTCCGTCAAACAGCTCCACCGTCCGTCCCAACAGGCCAAGGGCCTGGCTGGTTGACAGGATCCCGGCCAGCCTGCCGAAATCCTGCGTCATATTCGTAATCTGCTCGAGAGTGGAGAACTGTGCCATCTGGGCGATGAACTCGGTGTCTTTCATCGGCTCCGTAGGGTCCTGATGGGTGAGCTGGGCGATGAGTATCTTCATAAAATCATCCTTTCCCAGGCCGTCGCCCACGTCGAGACCGCCGAGAGACTTATTGAGTGCGTCCACCTGCATTCTGGTTACTGCCGTATCTTCGGCGGACATCAAGTTGATTTCCATGTACGCTCCTTATACCATCAGGTTAATGAGATCGCTCTGCCAGCCAGTCTCATCAAGTATCGGCACCGAATCATCGAGTTGCTTAGCTGTTTTTGCAGCCAATCCGCCGGCGCCCTGCGGCAGACCGTCAAACGGACCGTTTGGCGAACCGTCAGGCGAGCCGGTTTCAGATTTCCCGCCTTCTATGAACACTTCAAATCCGGACGCTTCAAACCCGCTATTCTTGAAAGCACGGTAAAGCGAAGCCATATTCTGTTCGAAGGATTCTTTTACAAAGGCCGAATCTACGAAAATCCTCCCTGTCAGTCTGTTATCATCGAGTTGGATCCGCAGGCGCACTCTGCCAAGGTGTTCAGGCTTCAACACGAGCCGTATCTCGCCGCGGTCGTCGTTTCGCAGTATTATCCCGGAATGTCTTACAATCTGATTTGAGAGCGACTCGCGTAGATACGTGTGGAAGGTATCGCTGTGGGAGGCCCGCGCGGCAGTCTGCCCGTTTCCATCAGAATGTCCGAATCTCACAATCCTGACTTCAGGGCCGCTGTTGTCCCTGTCAGCCTCAAAGGTCCTCTCGTTCAGCGCGTTATTATCTGACGGCTCGCCGGTTGTTGTATGGGTCATCACCGCCGGTGTTGCCCCGTTCCGGTAGTCTCTCACCTCGACGACCATTCTTCCCGTCTGCTTCGCGGGACTCTCGTTGTGCTGATTATTCTCTCTTTCGCCGCTTGAAGGACCGCCGTTAGCAGTCGTCCCTGCCAAAAGGTTTCCCGGATTGGAGAACTGCGGCGCCTGGAGCACCGCTTCCTGGACGCCGTTCGGGTTATTGCGGGTTTGTGTTAAGGGGATTTCGACAATCCGGCCTTCCCGGGAGAAACCGTCCGCCGGCGCAGACTTCTTCCGCAAGTTCTCACTCGCGTCGTCTTCTATCCCGCCGGTTTCGGCGCCGTCGCGTACGCCGTCGCGTACACTGATGGTTTTTGTCTTCCCGTTTTCTGCCGGGTCGGATTTCAAGGCAAGCATTTTGTCGCCGGTGGTTTTTCCGGTTTTCGAGGTTTTTTCCGCCATCTCGGCGGGTTCTTCTCCCCTTCCGGTCTTTCCAAGAGGCTGGCCTTTACCCTTTCCTGATTTCCCGGTAACGACCTTCGCCGCCCCGTCCGGCCGATCTTTCCCGGCCTCACCGGACAGCGCGTGCATGAGCGTCTCCAGAAAGCTCCCGGTCTTGCCGGCTGGTTCGGTTTTCGCGGACTGAAGCTGTGCATCGGGTATGATCTCGAGCTCCGCTCCGGGCGAAACCGCAGCAATCAACACTCCACGCCTCCGTACACACTAACTCGGCTTGTCAATCATCTTCTCCTGGATTGCGGCAGCCCTTTCAGGGGGCATCAGCTGAAGCCAGTAACTCGAAACCGAGTTGACACCTTCCTCTTCCGCAATGCTGTCGGTCATCCGCAGGATATCTATGACATCCTGATCGTTCATCTGTGTAAGACGAAGCACCGCCTCGCCCGGCGGCATGCTTACGAACTGAACAGACACTTTCCTTAGGTTCGCATTTCTATTTTCGTACTGTTTTACCCGCGCGTTAAACGATTTTTCCCTTTCTTCCAGGGCGCCCTCGCGTTCGCGGACTTTTTCCATCATCTGCGTGACTTCCGCCTCCCGCAGATCAAGACTTTCCTTAAGTTTCCCGAGCTCCTCGGTTTCCAGCGTCAGCGCCTCCCATTGCTGGGTGAGCCGCTGCTGATCAAGAAGATCGGGCGCCATGGGCTCCTCGATTGCAGTTCGCGTTCTGATCCCGATAAACCCCAACACCGGCGCAAAAGTATCCTTGACGTCGATGAGGCCGAGAAAATCGAACCAGATAAAACCGCTGAAAACGAGGACGATGAGAGCGAGAATGAGTACGATTATCCTCGGCGCAGTTCCGACTATCCCGTACCTTGCCATACTATGACTCCCGGTCCGCCGCGCGCGCTAACACCCGCGCGGCGCGTACTGTATTAATATCGTCAATCTGCTTGACCTCCTCGACCTTTTGCGCGCCCAAATATTCGGCCTTCCGCTTCTCCTTGAGGTTGTCGAGCACCTTTCTTTCCCGCGAATATCTGAGGTATTCCGCCTGGACCCGTTCCCTTTTACGCTCACAGGATTCCAGCTCGATCTTCCGGACCTGTATTTCCTGATCAAGCCTCGCCATATATCTGTGCACTGAGAGGTAATCTTCCGCTTCCGTCCCTGTAGCTCCGTTCAGAAGCGCTCCGGTTTTCTTCGATTTTCTCTCCTCAATCTCACGCATGAGCTTTACGCATTTCCCGGTTATTTCGGCGAGCTTGATCTCCCACTCATGCTCCCGGTGTTTGCGTAATGCCAGGATTCGCTCGAGCTTGAATCGAAAGGCTTTCATACTTCCCCGCCCTCAATGCCGGGGATCGCTATCCCGGTAAGTTCGGAAAGCCGTCTCAAGGTATCGTCTATGTCCGCCTTTTCATCGATCCCCTGTCTCAAGAATTCGTTCATCTGGTCTATCTTGGAGAGAACCTCGTCTATCTGGGCGTTGCTCCCCTCCGCGTAAGCGCCGACGTTTATCAGGTCTTCGGCCTCCGTATATACCGCAAGCAGCCGCCTGAAGTAGCCGGCGGCCCGTTGTTCCTCCTTCGATGTGACCTTTACTCCAAGCCGGGAAAGCGACGCAAGAACATCCACGGCGGGGTAATGATACCGCTCAGCGAGCCTCCGGCTTAACACGATATGTCCGTCAAGAATCCCGCGGACCGCATCCGACACCGGCTCGTCCATATCATCGCCTTCCACAAGAATCGTGTAAAAACCGGTAATTGTTCCGCAGTTGGAGGTACCGCAGCGCTCGAGCAGCTTCGGCAGCTGCGAAAACACGGATGGAGTGAACCCCCTTGTCGCAGGCGGTTCGCCTATTGCAAGGCCAATTTCCCGCTGGGCGCGGGCGAACCGGGTCACCGAATCAAACAGGAGCATGACGTCTTTCCCCTGGTCCCTGAAATATTCGGCAATAGTAGTGGCCATGTATGCGCCCCTGAGCCTGGCGAGCGGCGGCGCGTTGGATTGGGCAACGATAAGAACGGACCGCTTCAGTCCTTCCGGTCCAAGATCGTTTTCGATAAACTCACGGACCTCACGGCCGCGCTCACCGATGAGCGCAATCACATTGACGTCCGCATTTGTGTTCCGCGCGATCATGCCCAGCAGCGTCGATTTACCGATACCACTCCCGGAGAAAATGCCCAGCCGCTGGCCCTTTCCGGCGGCGCAAAGCGCGTCGATGGAGCGGATGCCTGTTACGATACGTTCCTTGATCTGCGACCGCTTGAGCACGTCCGGCGGCTGCCCGTAGATAGAGTACCATTCTGAGGCGCCGGCGAATCCTCTTCCGTCTATCGGTCTTCCCAGCGGATCGAGCACGCGGCCCAGGAGCTTTTCCGACACCGGCACCGAAAGCGTTTCGCCCATGGCGACAACGGTACAACCGACCTCGATGCCCTCGATGTCGGTATAGGGCATCAGTTGCACGGTTTTCCCGTGCACACCCACAACTTCAGCCCACACCGGTCCTTCGGAATCCGGAATCGAAATCTGGCACAACTCTCCAACCACAACCTGAGGTCCAAGGCTTTCAATGAGCAAACCTTGAACGCGGGAAACGGTTCCGTTAAACTTGATCGGGTCTGTCCGTTCTACGGTGAGATTGTACTTGTCGAAAATAACCAATTCCGTTCCCCTCCCAGGCCGGTTTTCGCAGGCTTTTCTATCGCACTATTCTTCTCCGCGAATCTTTATCGGTGTCAGTTCGATGATCTTCTCTTCTATCTCGTGGAGCTGGCTCGATATCCGGGCATCAACGTGGCCAAAATCGGTCTCGATTACACACCCTCCCTTGTCAACGGATGAATCTTCGACCACGGTAATCGATTTCACGTTCTCCACCATCCGCATGAAATCCTTCACGTGCTCCGATGTCAGCCCCACGTCTTCAAGATTGACCCGTATGATCACCTCTCCGCGGCTTTTCAGTTTACGCAACGCCTGAATGACGTTGTTGATCACGACGTTTTTCTGATTCTCGGAAATCACCTTTACAACTTTCTTGACGATGAGCAGCACGAGGTTGATGATCTGAGTCTCCGACTCCTCTATGATCTCGTTCCGCTTTTCGATGGCGTGATTTATGATGCTGTGAAGTTGTTCTGTCAGCCGTTCTACTTCCGCTCTGCCCGATTCATATCCGTCCTCATGCCCGCGGTCAAAGCCTTCTTTCCTTGCCTGCTCGGTGATGGCGGCGGCCTGGGACTCGGCGTCCCTTACAAGTGCGGCAGCCTTTTCTTCGGCTTTGCTCCTGAGTGCGGCGGCCTCGGCTTCAGCGGCCTGTTTCTTTTGCTGCGCTTCGTCGGTCCGCCGTTTGACTTCCTGAAAAGCCTTGTCCTCTGCGTCTGCGATGATCTCTTCGGCTTCGCGTTTCGCCTCGGCGATCATCCGGGATTTCTCCGCTTCCCAGGATTCCTTGAATGCCTCCGCTTCGCGGCGCAAATCATCGGCGGTGGGCCCGGAATACTGCAGAATTTCGTCAACCTCTTCGGGCTCCTCCACCTCGTACTTGGGTGGTTCCACCTGTACCGCGGAGGTCAGGTAGGTCACTTCCGTGGGACGAAAAACATTCTTTGCCAATTTGTGCCCCCTGTATCAAGCGCCGTTAAATGACCATCTCGTCTTCGCCGGAGCGGGCAACAACAATCTCGCCCTGGTCTTCGAGTTTTCGTATGATGGACACGATCTTCTGCTGTGTTTCTTCCACATCCTTGAGCCTGACCGGACCCATGTATTCCATCTCCTCCTTGAGAAGTGAAGCGGCGCGCTTTGACATGTTCCGGTAAATTTTGTCCTGGACTTCGGCTTCCACACCCCTGAGGGCCTTCGCAAGCTCCGCCGTGTCGACTTCGCGCAGCACCTTCTGTATCGCCCTGTCATCGAGAAGAACAATATCCTCGAAGACAAACATGCGCTTCTTTATGTCCTCCGCAAGCTCAGGGTCTTCTTCTTCAAGCGATTCGATGATCGTTTTCTCGGTCGACCTGTCGACGAGGTTGAGAATTTCCACTATGTTCTCGACCCCGCCGGCTGAGGTGTAGTCCTCTTGAGACAGCGTCGACAGTTTCTTCTCGAGAACCCGTTCGACCTCCCGGAGCGTTTCCGGCGACGTCCTGTCCATCGTGGCGATCCTTTTCGCCACGTCCGACTGCGACTCATGGGGTAGGCTGCCGAGGATAATAGACGCCTTCTGCGGTTCCAGATAGGCGAGGATGAGCGCGATTGTCTGTGGATGCTCCTGCTGGATAAAGTTCAACAGGTGAGCGGGGTCGGTCCTCCGGATGAAATCGAAAGGCCTGACCTGCAGTGAGCTTGTCAACCTGTTGATGATGTCGACTGCTTTCTGCGAGCCGAGAGATTTCTCGAGGAGCTCTCTGGCGTAATCTATCCCTCCCGTCGAGATAAAATCCTGCGCCATCATAAGGTCTTTGAACTCGAGGAGCACCCTGTCCCTATCTTCGGCCTCTATCGTATCGAGACGCGCGATCTCAAAGGTGAGAGCCTCGATTTCATCTTCCCTGAGGTGCTTGAATATCTCCGAGGAGATCTCTGAACCCAGGGTCACCAGAAAAACGGCAGCTTTCTGTCTTCCGGTGAGGTCTTTCTTTATGCCGCTCTTTTTTGAGCCGGGCGCGATGGCCGGCGCCGCCTGTCCGGCAGCCTGTTTCGCCATTTTCTACTCCTCCACCAGCCAGGTTCGTATCAGCTGGGCGACGTCCTCGGGATGCTCCCTGGCCATGTTAACCGCGTTTTCCTGCATCTCAAGCCTCGCACGCTCCTCCACGGACATCTCGACCTCGAGCCCCTCTTCTTCGGCGCTCCGGAGTGCGGCCTCCCGCATCGCCTGATGCTGCCGCGAGAGCTCCTCTTCCCGGAGCCTTCGTCGTCGCTCGAGCTCCCGCGAAATGAACCTGAACGCCACGAATACGACTACGACCGCAGCCAAGCCCAAGAGCGAGTACAACACCGTTTGCCTTACACGTGCCTGGTTTCTGAATTTCTGGTCCTCCTGGAGGTGTTCCCCGGACCTGTCGAACTGCAGATGGGTGACGGTTACCTGGTCCTCCCGCCCTCGATTGAACCCGATAGCACCTTCCACGAGGGCCTTCGCTTTCGTGAGGTCTTCGGTACCGACGGGTGTGTAAATCCGTTTGATACTCCCGTCAGGGTTGAGCACCGGCTCTCCCTTATCATCATACTCCCATTTCCATACGCCATCAATGACAACCGATGCGGTGATTCTCTTGATTTCCCACGGGCTCCTCTGTTCAACCGTATTCCGTTCATTGACCTCGTAATTCTCGGTTGACGACTTGTTGGCATACTCGCCCAGGAGGTTGTCGAGATCCTGATAAGCCGGCGGTGTCTGCCCCTCCTGTCCGGGAGGCCCCTCCGGGTTAAACCCGGTGCCCTTGAAGGACTCATCAATCTGCTCTCTTGATCTGAGAACATTCGGGATCGTCTGGCGATCAGGATACGGGGTCGTCGGATCTTCAGGGGTGATCGTTATCGGGAAAAACTCCTTGGTGGTCTCGGTTTTCTTGTCAAAATTAAGATCGATCGACACACCGGTCACGCGAACTCTCCGCTCGGAAAAGATCTTTGAAAGCTCGGAAAGTATCTTTGACTGGTACTGCGCCTCGAGGGCCATTTTCTCACGCAACTGGCGCTTTGCAAGCTCCATATCGTCGAAATCGGCCAGACCGGTGAAATCGTTCAGCAGATAGCCGTTGTGATCGGTAATGGCGATATTGTCATCTTCGAGCCCTTCGACGGCTTTTTTTACCAGCGTCACAATCCCCTCGAGCTTTTTTCTGTTTGTCGTGATATCCGTCCCGGGGGTTGGAGTGAGAATGATCGATACGCTCACCGGGTTCTGGTTTTCTATAAACAACTCTTCTTCCGGCATCACCAGAATCACTTCGGCGGAGTCAACCTCCGGGAGCGCCGAAATAAACTGCTCGAGCTGCGTTGAAAGGGCCTGCCTCAGGTTCACCTTGCGCTCAAAATCCGTAACCGTCCATCTGTCCATCTGAAAGACGTCCCAGGGAGAAGCCTCTTCCGGAATCAGATTCTCCCGGGCAAGCAGCGCCACCATCTTACGGGCTGTTTTCTGATCCGACACAAAGATCTGTCCATCCGCGCTGACGGTATGCGCTACGCCCTCTTGGTCGAGACGGACGGATATTTGCTCGCGTGCGGTTTCATCCCTTATAGGCGCGGTAATGAGGGGGACCATGCTGGGTCTTGCCGACAACGCGATGAGAAGAATCAGCGCGAGCAATACGCCGCCGGCAATCGCAAAAAGGATAATCTTCTGGACGGATGTCCACTTTGTCCACAGATTCTTGATCTGCTCTGTAACTCTCTTCAACCACTCGTTCATGTGCCCCTCCCAGTACGCACAATCAACTCACTTCATCGCTGTAAAAGCCGCCGGCTACCTCAAGTTTATGATATTCGTATAGGCCTGCAGCGCGCGGTCCACAATCGCCTTTGTCAGAGATACTGCCAGATTTGCCTGCGCAAGGGCGATTGTGACGTCATGAGTGTCCACAGCATCGGGATTTGTCACGAGCATGGTGCTCAACTCGCTGCTCTCGGTAACGGTCCTGTTGACACCGTTCAAGGCATCCATGAACATCGCGCCAAAATCACCGCTTTTGCCGGTTTCAATCGTGTCATTCACACCGCCCAGGTGGGCCGCGTGTGTCCGCGCCAGGTTAATTGTGTCACCTGCTACATCAAGAGCCGTCAAGAACGCCATAACTACCTCCCAATCTCCAAAGCCCGTGTGAACATCGCTTTCGACCCGTCAATCACCGCAGTATTGGCTTCATACGAGCGTGATGCCGAAATCATATCGACCATTTCCTGCACTATGTTCACGTTCGGATACTCCACGTACCCGGCGTATTTTCCCGTCTTTATCGCGTCGGGGTGAGTCGGATCGTAGACAAGCCGCGGGTCTGAATCGGTATCTTCCTCTATCTCCACAATCCTCACGCCGCGGCCGATCCCGTTATCCAGCGTCCGGGGCAGAAACGGACTCTTCCAGTAGGGCTGGGATACACGCGGGCTGAATATCACGCGGCTCCTCCTGAAGGGCTTACCATCGGCGTCCCTGGTGCTGTCGACATTTGCTATATTGTTGGAGATGACGTCAAGCCTTGTCCTTTGAGCCGTCAATCCGGTTGCGGCGGTATTAATTGCTGAAAAAAGACCCATTATTCCCTACCTCCTACCTGAGCACCAGGTTCAGCTGGGTGAACTGATTCGACACGACGCGGCTCATCAAATCGTAACTCAGCTGGTTTTGAAGAAGCAGCATCGATTCCTCTTCAAGATCGACATTGTTACCGTTGTTGTCGCTCGTCGACAGATAATCGAGAACCCGCCGCGGCCCCACG